>JBHJOU010000505.1:0-5102 GCA_050329355.1 Rivularia sp. (in: cyanobacteria) | reverse complement strand
GCACAAAAAGAATTAGCAGAACTCAAAGAATTTGCTGCTGCTAAAAATGCCCCAGAAGCCGAAGATTTAAAACATTGGGATATCAGCTTTTGGTCAGAACGTCAACGGGAAGAAAAGTTTTCTTTTACACAAGAAGAGTTGCGTCCTTATTTTCCGCTTCCCCAAGTTCTCGATGGTTTATTCGGATTAGTAAAACGCTTGTTTAACGTTAGCGTCACTCCTGCTGATGGACAAGCAACCCTATGGCATGAGAATGTCCGTTATTTTCAGATAGCTGATGAAACGGGTTCTCCCATAGCTTACTTCTATTTAGACACCTACAGTCGTCCGGCAGAAAAACGTGGTGGTGCATGGATGGATACCTGTTTAAATCGTCGTAAAATCAAACAAAATGGTAAAACTGATATCCAGTTACCAATAGCATATTTGATATGTAACCAAACTCCCCCAGTGGATGGTAAACCTAGTTTAATGACCTTTAACGAAGTAGAAACCTTATTCCACGAATTTGGTCACGGTTTGCAGCATATGCTGACTAAAATTGATTATCCCAGTGCTGCTGGTATTAATAATATCGAATGGGATGCCGTAGAATTAGCCAGTCAATTTATGGAGAATTGGTGTTACGAACGCCCTACTTTAATGGGAATGGCGAAACATTACGAAACCAACGAACCGCTACCAGAACATTATTATCAGAAACTTGTCGCAGCACGCAATTATATGAGCGGTGGTGGAATGTTACGTCAACTGCACTTTAGCTTGTTGGATATCGAATTACATTACCGTTATCGTCCTGGTGGAGAAGAGACACTCGATGATGTACGTAATCGTATCGCCAAGAATACAACCATATTACCACTACTACCTGAAGATAATTTTCTCTGTGCCTTCGGACACATTTTTGCTGGTGGATATGCGGCAGGTTATTACAGTTACAAGTGGGCTGAAGTCTTGAGCGCAGATGCTTTTGCTGCATTTGAAGAAGCAGGATTAGAGGACGAAGAAGCAATAAAAGCTACTGGTAAACGTTATCGCGATACCGTACTTGCACTCGGTGGTAGTAAGCACCCGATGGAAGTATTTAAGTCTTTCCGAGGTAGGGAGCCAAGTACCGAACCTTTACTCAAGCATAATGGCTTGAAAAGGGCGGCTTAAATAATTGGAAATTAGAGGATTTTCAGAAAATAGATTTTAAGTAGCATTAATGTAGAGACGTTGCAATGCAACGTCTTTTGATTTTGATTATAATTTCAGACGATTAAATAGTTACACGCAAAGCATTAAATTCGTTTCAACGTCGTTTTTCTTAACAGAATCTACACCATATTTTTGTGCGTAAACCAAAAGTTCGTGCGTCCATTCCGTAAAAACTTGAAATATTTTCTCGACTATATCCAAAGCTTGTTGACGTTGTGAATCTGTAAGTTTTATTGTTGCTACAAAACTTTCTGCTTCTGGTGTACGCATTGCGTGTCCAGTTTCTACTTGTAAATGTGCATCACCAAAATAGAAATAATCTGTTTTAGAAATTAGTTGTAGTTCAGAAGCAACTTGTGTTGACATATTAAAAAAAATATGACCAATGGATTCTAATGCTTCGACAACTAATAATTTAATTGTAGGAGTAGCTTGATAGCTATATCCAGCAATTTGATAGGTTATTTGACGAGTAATTTTAGTTTCTTCACCCCAAATAAATCTTAGTCCCTGAGTGAAGTTGAGATTAAAGTTGAATCCAAGTTTTTCAATGTCTCTAAGATACCAAGACCAATGTTCTTCATCCTCATAAGCGTGTTGATTGATGATATGCTGAATTTGATTGACGGGTTGATGCTCCAAAAAAACGTACTTATTCAAGTCGCTAAAGCTCATAATAAAATGAGCCATGCAAGGAGCAAAACTCAATCGTTGAATTGGCCTTAAGTTTTGGTCTTGCATAAATGCAAACAAAGGTAACTTCGTAAATTCTTGCTTCTTACTTTCAATCAAAGCTATTATATCTAGCATCAGAATTTGTTTTTATTTTTGTATTTTTTTTCAAGCTTGATTGCACCAAGTATAATTATTTCGAAAGTTATATTAAATTTTGATGAAGTCAAAAATGACAGCTAATAACTAACTAAATTAATCATAGCTATTAGCAGCCAAAAAATACTATACGCAGACTTTTGCAGAATCTTCTATTTCTTTATGTACTTCTAATTCTGCATTTTGCTTTTGTGCATAAGCAAGAAGTTCATGAGTCCATTCTGTAAAAATACTAAACACATTTTCAACTACTTCATAAGCCTGTTGACGCTGTGATTCAGTAAGTTGAAGTGTTGCTAAGAAAGCTTCTCCTCCTTCTGTACCCATCGCGTGTCCGTTTTCGAGATTGAAATGAAAATCACCGAAATATGTGTATTTTTCACCAGTTATTTCTGTTAGTTCGGAAGCAACTTGCGCTGTTCTAGAAAATAAGACATATCCTGTAGCTTCTATTGCTTCTATCGCTGCAATTTTAATAATAGGTTCTGCTTGTAAGGTATATGCAGACAATTGATAAGATAGCTGACGAGAAACTTTACTTTGTTCGCTCCAAAGATATCTTAATACCTGAGTGAAGTTCATCTGGGCATTAAATCCGAGCTTTTCTAGGTCAGTTAAAAACCAAGGCCAGTGATGGTCATCTTCATAAGTATGTTCGTTGATTATATCCTGAACTTTGGTAACTACCTGCTTTTCCCGAAACACATATTTATTCAAGTCACCAAAACTCATAATAAAATGTGCAATGCAAGGTGCAAAACTCAATCTTTGTCTTGGATCTATTGTTTTGTCTTCTAAAAACTTGAACAAAGGTAAAAGAGCGTATTCTTTATTCTTTTTTTCGATTAATGCTAATACTTCTTGCATTTTAATTTATTCCTATGAATGCTAGCTTTTATCAAGTTTTAATTACAGTGAAAGTTAACTTTTCCAGATTATGTTTTTACAAATCTAGATCAGATTTAAATCTCTTTCGTGGGAACTGATAGTGCAACTCTGATAACTCAGCAGCATCAAAACTTTCGCTTTTAAATACCTGCTGCGATGATTTTCACCACAAAGAGTTTAGATAGTAAATGGTGAAAGGGATTTATTGTTTTTTCTGTTCTGAAACTAATTTAAAAGATTGTTTCTATTTTTGCCAGTCGTAAAAACTCATAAATTAGCATTTTTATGAGCAATGGCTTTTAGGTAGAAAAAACATGAATGATTTACGTGAAAATATTTATATTTGAAAACAAATAAATAAAAATAGCAATAAAAATACAGATATATTTGTAAAAATTATATGATGATTTAACTGTGATGATATAGATAAAATATTTTAATTGATTTCGATGCAAGATTTTCATTAATGCTTCAAGTATTGATCAAATGAATGAATTTTAAATTACGTTAGTTTTATATTTTCTATATTCAATTGATACAATCTAAATCATTATCATATTTTTATATTTAACATTAATTATTTGATGATAGCTATAAACATAATCAAGAATGATAGCTAACTCAACTAAATAATATTCATAGGTCGTATATAAGCGTTTAGTTTTGTAAGCATTCGCACTGATTTTTATAGATGAAAATATTTTTATCCGAATTTTTACTAATGTCATTAATAGTTTGATGATTTAAATTAAATCGTTATCACAAGTTTTTTGAATAGTTTCGCTAGACAATTTTCCTGTTTATTTATTTAAGCAAGAAAAGAGCGATGTTTGTAGAAGATATGATGTATCTCTATGCTGCTGGGTTGTCAGGTTGCACGATTAAATTTAGTACAAGATATTTAATGTACTTATTTCTTGATAATTGCTAGCAATATAGGAAAACAATTTTATGACAGATTTAATAGCATTTGGACAACAGCAAAAAAATCAAGATGAAAATAATGTTTGGTTATTAAGTGGAAAACCACAATTTTCTGTGCCAGCGTGTGATGATGGATTACTTTGGGAAACATGGATGTCCATGTTTCACTTCCCGACGCTGACAGTTGCAGATGAATTAGGGCTGTTTCCTTTGATAGCAGAAGCACCAAAAACGGCATCCGAGGTAAGCGAAAGCCTTTCTTTAAGCGAACGTGCAACTGAAGCTCTTTTAGGAGTAATGACCTCATTAGGTTATTTAGTTCAGCAAAACGGTAAATTTAATCTCACGCAAGTTTCTTGCAACTTTTTACTTCCTCAAAGCCCTTATTACTGGGGTGGAATGCTCAAATTGATGGCAAAGAATCCCCTATCACACTCTGTATTGTTAGAGGGATTAAAAAACGATCGCTCTAGTGTTTACCAAGAACAGGATGTTTGGGAAGCTCACGAAATGGAGTTTGATAAAGCTAAACTATTTACTGGTGCTATGCAGAGTATGACAATGCCTGGTGCTTTAGGTGTTGCAAATTACGGTAACTTTACCGGAGTAAAACGTCTTCTTGATATAGGAGGTGGTTCTGCTGCTGTTTCCGTTGCTCTAGCTCAGCGCTATCCTCAGATGGAATGCACGATTCTAGATTTACCAGTAGTTTGTCAAATCGCGCAAGAATATATTTCCCAAGCTGGATTATCAAATCGAATAAACACATACTCTGCAAACTTCTTTACTGATACTTTCCCCGTTGGTTATGAGGCTGTTTTATTTAGTAACATTTTTCATGATTGGGGATGGAAAAAATGCCAGCATTTAGTAAAGAGCAGTTTTGATGCATTACCTAAAGGTGGTCGTATTTACTTACATGAAATGCTTTTAAATGATACAAAAGATGGACCAGCAACAGCCACTTCATACTCAATGTGTATGATTTGGTGGACTCAAGGTAAGCAATATACAGCAAGTGAAGTTAATCAACTTTTAAAAGAGGCAGGATTTGTGGATGTTTCCATAACTTCAACCCACTCTTATTTCTCATTAGTTTGTGCAACTAAACCATAAGTTTTTACAAGATGAATCTTCCCCATCCAATAACTGGATGGGGAAATTTATTTAATGGTATTTTTACTAAGTATTCTGTGGCTGAGTAATGGGAATTTCGATCACAAATTCCGTACCTTGTCCCGGTTCGCTAAAACAGTGTA
>JBHJOU010000245.1:0-2359 GCA_050329355.1 Rivularia sp. (in: cyanobacteria) | reverse complement strand
AATGTATGGAAACCTGAAGGTGGTTTACATATGTTTAATCAAAAACCCCAAGCCGGACAAAAACCAATTGAAGGTTGGGAAGTTAGTCCTTGGGAAGCCGAAATTGCACGGCTTTATGTCCAAGCTACACAAGAATTAGACGAAACTAAAGTTAAGGAAATCTACGCAGAAACTCAACGAATTACTCAGCAAAATTTACCTTTTATCTACTTAGTTAATCCTCTTTCACTATCAGCCATCCGCAATAAGTTTGAAGGTATTCAATACAGTGCGATTGGTGGTGCTTTCTGGAATCTTCACGAAATTAAAATAACTAAGGAATAGGTTAAAGGTTAAAGGTTAAAGGTCAAAGGTCAAAGGTTAGAAGATATTATCTCCATCCCCTTGTCCCCTTGTCCCCTAGTCCCCTTGTCCCCCATCCCCCCATCCATCTTCTATGACTTCAGAAAAAGCTCTCCAATCTCTATTAAACGCTGTTGCTAATGGTAATTTATCAACCGATGCAGCATTTTTACAATTAAAAGATTTAGCTTACGAATCTGTAGAAGAGTTTGCCAAAATTGACCATCATCGCTCTTTAAGAACTGGTTTTCCGGAAGTAATTTGGGGTTTGGGTAAAACTCCCGAACAAATTGCTCGCATTATCGAGGTGATGCGTGTACAAAATCAAGTTGTCATGGCTACTCGCATCACTCCGGATGTTTACACGATTCTAGAATCCAAAGTTAAGGGATTGCGTTATTACGGATCTGCAAGAATCTGCGCGATCGCACCTCCTAATATTGAAGTTCGATATTCCGGTAATATTGGAATTATTTCTGCTGGAACTGCTGATTTAGCAGTTGCCGAAGAAGCCGCAGTTACTGCTGAACTTTTTGGTTTTCAGGTACAACGGTTATGGGATGTAGGAGTTGCGGGGATTCACCGTTTATTAAATAATCGCCACGTAATTGAATCAGCGACGGTATTAATTGTTGTCGCGGGAATGGAAGGTGCTTTACCAAGTGTTGTCGCCGGTTTATCAGACTCTCCCGTAATTGCCGTTCCCACCAGCATCGGTTACGGTGCAAGTTTTGGTGGTTTATCGGCTTTATTAACAATGCTCAACTCTTGTGCTGCGGGTATCGGAGTCGTGAATATCGATAATGGATTTGGTGCAGCCGTTTTAGCAGGACAAATATTGCGTTCAGCCGAGAAATTACGGATGGCATAATTTATATCCTTGAGCTATCACGGTGATAATAACCAATACACAAGTTAAAAATGAAACTTTGGTCAATCTTGGGTGGATTTGCTCTCAGTTTATGGACGACCATTTTGTTGTCAAATACTGTTAATGCGACTAGCAAAATACCTGTAAACTGGACTGTATTAGCTCAAAATATTTCCGACCCCGACCTTTTGGGTCAATTTCAAAAAGCTTTTAATAACTTTGTGGAAACTGGTCAAGTATGGGCGCTTTTAATTGGATTAGTCGTTGGTTATTTGATTCGTAATTTAACAAGCTACGGATAACAGGTTTAAGGTTTAAGGTTTAAGGTTTAAGGTTTAAGAGTTAGGAGTTAAGAGTTAAGAGTTAGGAGTTAGGAGTTATTTTCCCTATCTCTCCATCCCCCCATCCCGAAAGTCCCCAATTTATGACACAACAACAAACTTGGAGTCAGCGATTTGAATCAGCGTTACATCCTACTATTGCTCGCTTTAATGCCAGTATCCATTTTGATATTGAATTAATTGAATATGATTTAACTGGTTCTCAGGCTCATGCCAAAATGTTGGCGAAATGTGACATTATTTCTTCTCAAGAAGGAGAGCAATTAGTTACTGGTTTAGAACAAATTCGTCAGGAATATCGCCAAGGTAATTTTAACCCAGGTGTCGATTCGGAAGATGTACATTTTGCTGTAGAACATCGTTTGGTGGAAATAGTTGGTGATGTTGGTAAAAAGCTGCATACGGGACGTTCTCGTAATGACCAAGTAGGTACCGATACCAGACTTTATTTACGCGCACAAATTCAGCAAATTCAACATTTAATTCGGGAATTTCAAACTGTTTTAGTTGATATTGCCGAGCAAAATGTTGAAACTTTGATTCCCGGCTACACTCATTTACAACGCGCTCAACCTCTTAGTCTCGCTCATCATCTCTTGGCTTATTTCCAGATGATGCAGCGAGATTGGGAACGACTTGGAGATGTATATCGCCGTGTGAATACTTCACCTTTGGGATGCGGTGCCTTAGCGGGAACTACTTTCCCTATTGATAGACATTACAGCGCCCAACTATTGCATTTTGACAAAGTTTATGATAATAGCCTTGATGGAGTTAGCGATCGCGATTTTGCCATTGAATTTTT
>JBHJOU010000504.1:0-7995 GCA_050329355.1 Rivularia sp. (in: cyanobacteria) | reverse complement strand
TAAATCGCTACCCCTCCAAACCATCTCACCCCGTACCAAGTCATTCCAAACTATTTCGCGGCTATCATCAATTTTGAAGCGAATTACAAAGCTGCGTCCTTCGGCTTTAAATTTTGCTTCTTGTTCTGGTGTTAAATTACGGTGACGGTTATCATAACGAGGTGCTTGATTGCGAGCTTTTTGAGATTCCCGCAATGCTTCCAATTCTTCGGAGGTGGTGTAACAGCGATAAGCTAATCCTTTATCCAGCAAATCCTCTACCGCTTCTTTGTACATAGACAAGCGTTCGGTTTGAAAAAATGGACCTTCATCCCAATTCAATCCCAACCAACGCAACCCTTCTAGAATATTCTCGGTATATTCGGGACGCGATCGCTCTATATCGGTATCTTCAATTCGTAATATAAATTTACCGTGATGATGACGAGCAAACAACCAGTTAAATACAGCAGTTCTCGCTGTACCAATATGTAAATTCCCTGTTGGGCTGGGAGCAATACGCACTCTGAAAGTCATACAATTACTATTATTTGAATTTTTGGAGCCACTTGCAATTCTAAAGCAACCGTCCGTTGAGATTTACTTGACGATCGCATCACTTGCGATCGTTGATTTTGATTTATCTGATGAATAATTGCAATAGTTAGATAAATTTAAAGTTTCACCATTAAAAAAAGCAAAAAAAGTAAAGGCTAATTTTTGATTAAGGACTTCAGTAAATAAATATCTAAATTTAGATCGGGTAGTGCGAGCCGGAAAGCTCCCACTAGAAAATTTGAGAAATTATTTTTTAAATACCCCTTATACAGATTCACCATCTGGTTAATTCTTAAAGTCAAATATTTGATAATTTACTTAAGTTAGCTGAACTTTAATTTTCTGATGTTAGAACGGGACTGACGGGGCTCGAACCCGCAACTTCCGCCGTGACAGGGCGGTGCTCTAACCAATTGAACTACAGTCCCATGTGTTTTCAACTTTTTGATTATCCCTCTTCCATAGTGGTTTGTCAAGAGGCAGTTGGGATTTTTTTGGAGATGGGGGGATGGGGAGACAAGGAGATGGGGGGATGGGGAGACAAGTAAGAAGTAAGAAGTAAGAAGTAAGAAGTAAGAAATTCTTACTCCGGTGTTGCTAACTATTTCTTTGTACCTCATGCTTAAACTAAAATTTAAACAGTTTACTCAAACAATTAGACAACCAAAGCTTTATAGGTGTTTTCTTTTGTTGCTCGTCCAATATTCTTTGCAGAATTTTCGGTTTGATTTTTTCGTACTGTGCTTTGAGAATAGTTTTAGTTTGATTGGATGGAATCAAGCTTTGAGAATTTTGACTTGCTTCCAAACAAGTTAATAATTGTTCACGCTGGTGGGGTGTAATTGTAACAGTTGTGACATGAGGGCATTTTGTTGGTTCTTCTAATGCAAAAAATAGCAGATGATAATATCCTTTTTCAGCTAAATGTCTGACTATTCTTTCTTCTTGTTTATCTTTGATATCTAAGAAGTAAGATAGCCAGCGTGTTAATGATGAATTTGGTTCGTGTAGAACTGTTACCCACATAATCATCGGGTAAATATTAATTTTTTGGATAAATTCTGTAGTATTATTTTGGTCTAAGAATTTAGAAATTTCTGCTTGGGGTAACATGACCCAAAATGTAGTAATTTCACCTTGTACTGTATATAGTAAATCAGGGAAAGCAATTGGTGCAATTGGCTTGTTTTCAGACCATTTCTTTTGTAAACAAATATTTTTAGAGGTTAATTTTAATGGTGTTATATCTACTGATAATTCTGAAATATGTTTATCATCATTTTTGGTAGTTTGGTATAATTTACGTTGAATTAATTCTAATTTTTCGAGGATTTCGGTAATACTTTCAGGTCGATTTTTAATTTCTTTGGCTAAACAACTCATCACTAAATTTTCTAAATCAACAGGTATATCAGCCTCGTTGATCATTTCGTTTAATAAAAGCGGTGTTTCAAAACGATGGGCTTGATACCATTCACCAAAGGAGTTACTTTTTAACTGAAATGGATGCTTTCCACAAAGCATCTGATACATAAGAATACCCAAACTGTAAATATCCGAACGTATATCTAATAGTTTGCGTCCTTCCATATTTTCTGGAGCGGTATAAGGTAAACTACTTATAAAAGATTGAGAAAGTGTTGCTCCAGCCCTTTCTTTTAAGAGTTTAGCAATCCCAAAATCTAATATTTTAACTATTTCTGCTTTTTTTACATCTTGAGTAATAAATATATTTTCTGGCTTAATATCTCGGTGAATAACTGGACAAATTTTTCCTTTGAGACTCACACCTTGATAAGCGCATTGTAAACCTAAACAAATTTGATAGGTGATATCAAAGAATTTTTCTAATGTTAAAGGCTGGTTATTGATGAATTCTAATAAATTTTTACCTTGAAGATATTCCATTACGTAAAATGGAATTTTATCATCAGTAATCCCGTAGCCTAATATCCGGACAATATGTTTACTTTTACGTCCTAATTGAGAACTAATAAAAATTTCTTTTGCAAAGCGTTGTGATATCGTTTGATTATCCAAGTTTAACGACAAAATTTTTACCGCTACTGGTATTCCAGCGTTGGTACAATCTTCTGCTAAATATACTTTACCCCCTCCTCCTTTACCAATTAAGTCTCTGATTAAATAACGATGATTTAGGAATTTTCCAATATAAGTGTCTAATTCTGTTTTATGTTTTTGAGTTAACATCTTATTGACTTTTTGTTGCAACATAAATCAATGAATTAATACATTTTTAAATTTGGGAGGAAATCAGTGCTTGTATAAGTAAGTCACTTCCAGCTTCCCTCTTTATAAATCACGAGAGGGATTAAAAATAAGGTCTTAACTTATACTTAAGTTTAATTGCTTACTAACGGCAATCAATTTTTATGGATAGATATAAAGTTTTAACTGAGCATACCGGGATTTCTAGGAAACACACTAAACATTATGTAACACAAGCAACTAATGTTCCCTATGAGAAATTTTACGGAAACACTTTTTGCTGCTACATAAAGTTTAGGGAATAATCTAAGTGTATATACTGCGATCGCAATGCTGGATAATTCAATATTTTGAGGTGAAAGCTTGTAAATGCAAGACTTTTCAATGTTTATCAAATTGATTTTTTGTTCAACTCTACTCGATGTAGATTCTACATACTTAAACAGCTATTTTAAGATATACAATAAAATATACATAGAATAATAGCCTTGTTTATACGGAGCAAGGAAAGTGAAAGGAGTAAGAGTTTATGCTTAGGAAATGCGATCGCGAATTAAACGTAAGAGTCTTTCGAGTCGTGATTCTATCTTGAGTTGGAATGCTAAAAATTGAGTACGTTGGAGTTTATTAAAGTTATTATCGCTAACTAAAATTAATGAGAGTTGTCCGTTTGGTAAAGTTTCACCAATAGTTAAACCTTCGGTGTTATCTAATGCAATATCTAGGTTTCCTAAGTTTAATAAAAGTTCTTTTTTAACAGGTTTAATGCTTTTCAAGTCAACTTTTTGTAGACTGTCGATATTTTGTATATCATCAGCATTTTCTAAAGATACTTTGAATAATGAATTTATAAAACCTAAACCTGTAAAGGTTCTTTCTATACTCAAAAAATTTCCTTGATTATCGAGTGCAACTAAATCGGTTAAACCGCTAGAAAATCTACCATTAATATTGAAAAATGGTTTGACTGTTTCGGTGGAATAAAGAAACTCTTTTTCTAATTTTTTATTGATCAGATTATATTGTAAAACTCTGGATAAACTTCCCTGATTGGGTTTTGCCTGTTCACCATCTTGAATAATTGCATTTTCAGTAGCTGTAAATAAATGTATTTTATCAGGTGTAATCGCAAGACTTTCAAAAGCTAAGTTGTTACGAATACCACGCTTTTTATCTTTAGATGGTAAATATTTTTCAGGTATTTCTAAACTAGAAATCTCTTGTCCTGAATTGAGGGAAAACTCTTTGATAAATGGATTTATCCCCGCGATTGTATCACCTTCTGATGAGACGAATATCGATGAGTTATTAGTTAGTGCTATTCCTTCTGGATCTATACTCCCAGGAGAAAAGTTTTTACCATTTTTATCTTTTAACGTTGTGACAGTAACAGGTTTAATATCGCTACTTTGGAAAGAATCTATATTAAGATTAATATTAAAAGTATAAAATCTCGCTGGTGCTTTTTGAGAACGGTCATCGGATATTGCGTAATAAACTTGCTTTTGATTATCATAAGTTATTCCCGATAACCCTCCTAATTCAGTATTTTCAAAATTTGTACCTGTGGGTAAAGTTGCTTCCCCGATAAAGTTTATACCCGTTACCTCGACAGCAGAAGTTCTGAAATTACTGAAGAAAAACACTAATATCACAATTGTGACAAAAAAAATAATAATTAATGGTAACTTAAATAATTTTTTAATTCCCACGGCAAATTTAGGTTAAAGGTTAAAGGTTATAGGTTATAGGTTATAGGTCAAAGATTATATCAAATCCGTTTGTATCGGAATTATATATTTTTAACGCAAAGTCACGCGGAGGTAAGCGCAGAGGAACGCAGAGTTTTTTTTGCACATACTTTTTATGATTCCGATGTAAGCGTAAAGGATATTAAAGGTTATAGGTTATAGGTTAAAGATTGGTAATAAACATCTATTAACTGTCAACTAACAACTAACCACTATCAACCATCAACTCTCCTCGTACTGACTTTCAAAAAAGTTAACTAGCCAATCTTTGACACTATGGGTTGCTCGACAATCGTCTTCATTGTAACGTTTGATGATTTCTAATAAAGTGCGATCGCCAGTTTTCAACCATCTATCATACCAGTAAATACACTTAGCTCCGCTGGCTTCTGGGTCACGCCATTTAAATCCCATCCACCTAGCAATCGCTTTCAAAGCATAACTTTCCACAGGTAATGTTACTGTAGCCGTTAATTGTTCATAAATATCAACAAATCGATTCAAGACTGGTAATACTTTTTTGGAAGGAGTACGGTGAAGTTTTGCTAATCGCTGCACTGTGTCAAATTCATAAACACAAAAATGATAAATTGGTGCATCGGGATATTGCCATACTAATTCTAAAAATTGTTGCCAAATTAATTTTTCATCCTCTGGTTTTTCTGCAAGAAAAGAATAAAATTGTTCGGTGTTCTGTTCTCTGTCAACAACTAAAACCCCTAATAAATAATTTAAATTCAAATCTGGCTGTGCTTCTATATCAAAGTAGAGTTCTATGGGGGCTGTATAGGTAATAGTTTCGTATACTACTGGGTCAATTTCTACGATTGTGGGATATTGAATTGATGGCGATCGCCGTTCAATTATCGCTTTATCGTTTGCTAAAGTTAGTAAGGATTGATGTGTTGTGGAAAATTCCTCGGTTATCGTTTGTTCTACTAACGCTTGTGGTAAAAACAGCGGACGATTTTCTAATAAAGATTTTCCCTGTAAAATAAGTTGATTAGCAACTTCAGTATCAAAACCGGGTAAGTCTTTTAGTTCTGAAGGATTGGTTTGAACAAGAGATTCTAAAGTTGTAATGTCAAGGATTTTTAACCAATCGTAACGACCTGGGGTTACTCCCGGTACCAGCGAAAGATGTTTTTGTGTGGAAGCAGTTTGATGACAGCTACTGTACCAATTACAAAGACTGCACTTTTGACGAGAAATAAAGACTTCAGGAGGTGTTGGTAAATGCAACGTTTGGATGCATTCTTCCAAAATTTCTTGCATCCGGGGTATCCATTTGACTAAATCAACGTTGTATTTAGTTTCTTTCCCCCGCAACATCAACCAAGCGGTTTCCAACTCAACTTGTTGTACTGCTTCTAAAACAAAAGCATAAAATGCGGCAATAACTTGATATTCTTGTTTGGGACGCTTACCTAATTCAACTCTAGCGGGAACGTACATCCAATCTCCGAATCTTGAATTACCCTGTTGCTTGATGAGTAAATCCGGACGTGCTAGCAGAGTATGATTGTCAGTATAACCTGTTCTCAGTATCCCTTTATAAATATATTCAACTCCCTGCTGCATCAACTCCAAAGTTGCCGCTTCCGCAGTTTTCGGTTCCCCACTGGCAAACTTCGGACGTTGATAATTGATTTGTTCTAAAATCTTTTTTTTATGAGCATATTTATCTTGATACAGCTTTAGAAGTAAGTCGCTAGGAGCATCTTGCTGATTTTTATCGCCGCGAATATTCAAAAACGGTCGGCGTTTACACTTTTGATATTGTAGTAATAGTTCGGCATTAATTAACATTATTTTAAGTTAACAAGAATTAGTGCAATCTGGGAGTAATCAAGATAACCAAAATTGGTATTGTTTAATGTACATTGCTTATAGCAGTATTCCCGGTTCGGATAAGCAAAGGAAACAGTTTTTAAAAGATAGGAAGAAAAATCGTTTTAAAATATTTAAAAGTTGAATTTATTGTTTAAAAACCCTTATAAAGTAAATAAATCGGTCGGTTTTAACCCGTTTTATAATCCAAAATCCATCTTAAAAAACCTGCTCCCGTAAGTTTCTGCCCTAGAAGCTTTCCGCAAAATGCCAAACAAATACATCCGTTGTTAAAATCCAAAATCTAAAATCTAAAATCTAAAATTGGTATGACAAGTATATCTGCTACACAAACAGGGTTGCATCAATATCGACAACAATTTCCCGCTTTAGCGAATAAAGCTTATTTTAACTTCGGAGGTCAAGGACCGATGCCGCAAACGGCTATGAATGCCGTAATTCAAGCCCAAGATCAAATTCAGCGAATCGGTCCTTTTGGTAGCGAAGTTAATGCTTGGCTTATACAACAGACTAAAGCCACTAGAGTAGCAATCGCAACCGAGTTGAATGTACCATTGGAGACAATTACACTGACTGAAGATGTAACTGTTGGTTGCAACATTGCCATGTGGGGCATTGATTGGAAAGCAGGAGACCATATACTTCTAACAGACTGCGAACATCCAGGAATTGTTGCTACCGCTCGCGAAATAGCACGTAGATTTTCTGTAGAAGTCACTACTTGTCCGATAATGGCAACTTTAAATAATGGCGACCCTGTAGCAATAATTGCTGAGTATTTGCGCCCCAGTACCCGCATGGTGGTGTTAAGTCACGTACTTTGGAATACAGGACAAGTTTTACCTTTAGAAAAAATAGTAGTCTGCTGTAGAAACAATAATACAAAATTAATGGTAGATGCAGCGCAATCTGTCGGATTATTGTCATTAAATCTTGGCGAATTGGGAGTCGATTTTTATGCGTTTACAGGTCATAAATGGTTGTGTGGACCTCCCGGTGTAGGGGGTTTGTACGTGCGCCCCCAGGAACGGGAAAGTCTTTATCCGACCTTTATCGGTTGGCGTAGCGTTGTTATTGATGGTCAAGCTCAACCTGTAAAATGGCAAGAAAGCGGGGAAAGATATGAAATCGCAACTTCAGCCTATCCCTTTTATATTGGTTTAACCGAAGCAATTTCAGTGCATCAAAAATGGGGTACATCCGAGCAACGTTATCAACAAATTTGTCGTAACAGCGAGTACCTCTGGAACAAATTAATGGCAGTATCGGGTATTAAATGTCTACTCCATTCTCCCCCCGAATCGGGTTTAGTTTCATTTCAACTGGAAAGTAATCAATCTAAAACCAGTTTGGAATTAGTCAAATTTTTAGAAGCCAAAGCAATATTTACCCGTACAATTGCTGGCCCGGATTGTGTCCGTGCGTGCGTTCACTACTTTACTTTAGAATCGGAAATCGATCGATTGGTTGAGGAAATTGAAAAATTTTGTAAATAGGTAATTGGTAATTGGTAATGGGGAATTGGTAATAGTTATAGTTCTGAGTTGAAAATTTCAATTGTTCCCTCTCCCCATCTCCCCATCTCCCCATCTCCCCATCTCCCCATCTCCCCATCTCCCCATCTCCC
>JBHJOU010000737.1:0-7714 GCA_050329355.1 Rivularia sp. (in: cyanobacteria) | reverse complement strand
GGCAATCTTCATTTAGGAAAGACTCAAAGCTTTAGTAGAATTTGGTATTGCTACCGAATTCAATTCGGCTATTTCTTGCTTTAAAATCTGAGCTTTATCAGTATTTTCCCAAGGTAAATCTAAATCAGTACGTCCAAAATGACCGTAAGCCGCGATGTCCTGGTAAAAACGTCCGCCTCGTTCATTTGACAATTTACGCAAATTGAAGGCATGAATAATACCCGCAGGGCGCAGTTCAAAATGCTTTTGAACTAATTCGAGCAAAGTTTGCTCATCAACTTTACCCGTACCGAAAGTTTCGATCATTATGCTCACAGGTCTTGCGACACCAATGGCATAACTCAATTGCACTTCACATTTCTCTGCTAAACCAGCAGCAACAATGTTTTTTGCCACATAGCGACAAGCATAAGCGGCACTGCGGTCTACCTTCGTGGGGTCTTTTCCGGAAAAAGCTCCGCCACCATGTCTAGAATAACCACCATAAGTATCGACAATAATTTTACGTCCGGTAAGACCTGAGTCTCCTTGGGGTCCACCAATCACAAATTTGCCGGTAGGGTTAACTAAAAAGCGGGTTTGCTCCGAGGGCTTAATGTCAATATCACCAAATACAGCTTCAACTACGCTATCCCACAAATCTTGTTTGATTTTTGCTTGCACTGCTGCTTCATCGGTAATTTCACCAATAGTAGGCGTGTGCTGGGTAGAAATCAGGATGGTATCAATACCTACAGGTTTGTCGTCTTCGTAAACGATACTTACCTGAGTTTTGCCATCAGGACGTAGATAAGGTAACAGACCAGTTTTGCGAACTACTGCGAGTCTGCGAGCAATACGATGAGCAAGACTGATGGGTAAAGGCATCAATTCGGGAGTTTCGTCACAAGCGAAACCAAACATGATCCCTTGGTCTCCAGCGCCAATTTTATCGAATTGTTCTTCGCTATCCTCTTGACGGCTTTCGTGAGCAGTATTAACCCCTTGAGCAATATCTGCTGATTGTTCGTCCAAAGCGACTAAAATCGAGCAACTATTGGAACAGAAACCATTCACAGCATCAGTATAACCAATCTCAGCTATTTTCTTCCTAGCGAGATCCATGTAATTGACGTTAGCTTTACTGGTAATTTCCCCAGTAATCAGTACTAAGCCTGTATTAACCACTACTTCCGCAGCCACGCGGCTTGTGGGATCTTGTTCGAGCAAAGCATCCAAAATTGTATCAGAAATCTGGTCGCAGATTTTATCTGGATGACCTTCGGTCACTGACTCGGAAGTAAATAGATAGCGACGAGTCAAATTAAATTCCTCCTTTTTAGAGTATTTAGACTTAATTCATGCTGGCATTTTATTAAGTCACTTAACTTGCAATCATAGCAATATTTTTGCAGCTAATAATCAGTATTATATTAACTTTTTAAATGTTGATAGTTATCGTAACTAACTTGAAAATATCTATTTTTTTTGCTAAATGAGTTAATTGGCACTAATTTATTTTTCTTAAAAAAGGGACATCACCTAGATGTCCCCGTAAAAATAATTATGGTTTTCAAAAATGGTCAAAACTTTTTCAGACTCGATTACTAAACTTCAACAGCCATTTTCGCTTCTTTCTGGGTTAAGCGTTCGTAAGCAGCACGCATTTTTAAACCAGTCAATACTTGAAATAAACCTGTTCCGTTATTAGAACCAGGATATTCGCGGTGCTGAAGCAGCAAATGAGTCATCTCTCCTTGATATTTAGTAGATGTGTTGCTCAGATGCGTCTCAATATAAATAACTTCATCAAGGTTATCAAATTGACCATCAACCTCTAATACGGAGACATAGCGACCGTAATATACATCCGAGCCATAGTACATTTGCATACCGGGGTAAGAACAAGTTAACTTACGTCCGCAAGGAGTCCATTGAATTGTTGAACCTTGATCAAACAGATAAGCTGGTTCAAAACCTTCCTTATCTTCGCGTTGCAGCATCCGGACTCTAAGCACTTTACGTTCTTTATCGTCTTTAATTAAATTGGTTGGTAACACCTGAAGTACCACATCAGCAAATTCTCTTTGCGGTTCAATATAGTTTTGAAAATCAGGTTTGCGAGAATTAATGGCAGCCAACACATCTTCGTAATTGTGACCTCTTTCTGCCATATCCCGTTGGATTTTCCAAGCAATTTTAACTTCATCGCCGATATCTAAATAGACACTGAAGTCAAGCAAAGAACGCACCCGCTCATCATATAGAGGATGCAATCCTTCTATTACAATAATATGATTTGGTTGTATTCTTTCGTTGGGATCTATTTCGCCGGTTTCATGGTTGTATATCGGTTTATCAATCGCTTGACCATCTTTAAGAGCTTTCATTTGCTCATACATTAAGTCAAAATTATTTGCTCTTGGATCTAGCGCTGTTATTCCTGTTTGCTTACGCTGCTTACGGTCTAAGCTATGATAGTCATCTAAACAGATAACTGTCATAAATTCTTCACCAAACAAATCGATTAAGCGACGTAAAAATGTCGATTTACCGCATCCGGAGTCTCCAGCAACTCCAATCATTACAATGCGATCCGGCTTACTTGTCATAAATTCCCTCTAATTAGTTTCTAAAGATGACTGAATCAATATTTTTTTTTACACAGACAGTTTTATCCTAGGTCAGGAGTTCCCTATCGGTCGCCCTGGGTCGTTGCTGCACAGCAATAGTTAACTAGCCTAAACGGGTAAAAACAACTCTTATTATTTGATCCCCGCCTTGTTAGTCTAGATTCGTGCTGTAAGTATTTAGTCCTAGCAATACTTGGGATTGTAACAGAACGGAGGTATCATATACAAGTTTTACCCCTGAAAAATACTCTTCTGTGGGCTATCTAGAATTACAAATATCTAATTACTAATTAAAAAATTGTTTTATTCCATTTTTTGTTGAAAAAACTCTTGTAATAATTTACACATTTTATTGACGTGACTTCTCTACTTCTTAATTAAGAAATAATTGTATAAATTTTTGAATTGCCAATTTTACAACCCTTATTAGGATAATGGTATCAAAATAATCGTAAAATTACAAACAATGTATACCAAAGTACATAATTGAGTTTTGTGTTTATTACACAGTAAAAAAATCTTCTTTGTGGGTTTTTTGTTGAGTTTTCAAAACCGCTTTATTAAGGTTGACAGATGTTTCACATCACGTAAAACTGATTATAGTTGCTTATATCACCTTCAATTGCCGATAAAGGATAGCTACAGACGGTGTATCGTGATCGGTAATACCTTTTGCGAATAAAAATTGTAGTTATAAGTGTTCTGAGCAATTTAGCGAAGAATATTTTTGTCATAAGCAGTCATAACGGTGAATAGCCTGATTTAAAAAAGTGGAAGAAGTCTTGCGAACAAGGAAAATATTTTCCTTTTGTGAATTATTATCAATATTATTGATAGACCTCGGCGGTGATGGTTTGCCGAACCCTGGTAAATGCAAGCTATCTTCCGTATAAGGAGGTCAAATTTGACAAAAAAAACATTAAATTGATTCATTATTAACATTCTGCGAAGAACTTATCATTTACCTTAGAAGGTGAACAGGTGTGTCTTTAACTAATCCCGCGCTAACTAAGGTGAGTTTGAGCAGTAAGGCTGGTGGATATGTTTATTCCACTTTCTCGCATCATGGTTTTTTGGTATACCGAAATTCGGCTTTACTAACCCATGGTGATTTTGGGAAATTTTTTTTTGAAAGGGTTAAGTAATCAATCGGAGTGGTAGAAAAAATGTATTATCAAGGTGCTGTTGAAAGTACTGCTAACAGTGAATCAGGTAGCCGCGTTTATTTATATGAAGTAGTAGGTTTACGTCAGAGCGAAGAAACTGATAAAACAAACTACCAAATTCGTCAAAGTGGCAGTGTATTCATCAGAGTGCCTTACAACCGCATGAATCAAGAAATGCGGCGGATCTCTCGTCTAGGCGGCAAAATTGTCAGCATCCAATCGATGGCAGCTTTGGAGCAGCTTAACGGTAATCTTGCTTCAAATGGTGCCAACGGTGCTAGCGATCAAGGGAATGTTGAAGCCATATCTGTTGCAAGTAACGCAACTGATAAAGAGTCTAGAAAGAAGGATAAAAAAGGCAACACCATGACTGAAGCGAAAAGCAAGAAACACGCTGACGTTCCCGTAAATATTTACCGTCCCAAAGATCCTTTTGTCGGTAAATGTTTATCTAATGAAGAATTAGTTGGTGAAGGCGGAATTGGTACCGTTCGTCACCTCAAATTTGACCTTTCCGGCGGAGATTTACGTTATTTAGAAGGTCAAAGTATCGGTATTATTCCACCCGGAGTAGACAAGAATGGTAAGCCAGAGAAACTCCGACTTTACTCCATCGCTTCAACTCAACATGGTGATGATTTAAATGATCAAACTGTATCATTGTGCGTTCGCCAATTAGAGTATAAGCATCCGGAGACAGGTGAGACAGTTTACGGTGTTTGCTCAACTTACTTAACTGGTCTTGAGCCTGGAGCAGATGTTCAAATCACTGGTCCTGTGGGTAAAGAGATGTTATTACCCGATGATCCTGAAGCCAACATCATTATGATGGGAACTGGAACAGGTATTGCTCCTTTCCGTGCTTATTTGTGGCGGATGTTCAAGGATGAAGAAAGGAAGATAAATACAGACTATCAGTTCAAGGGTTTTGCTTGGTTGATATTTGGTATTCCTACAACTCCCAACATTCTTTATAAAGAAGAGTTAGAAGAAATACAATCTAAGTATCCCGATAACTTCCGTTTAACTTACGCTATCAGCCGCGAACAGAAAAATAAAGAAGGCGGCAGAATGTACATCCAGCACCGTTGCGAGGAGTACGCTGAGGAATTATGGAACATGGTTAAGGACGAAAAAACTTATACCTACATTTGCGGTTTGAAGGGTATGGAAGACGGTATTGATGCCGCTCTTTCGGCTGCTGCTGCTAAAGAAGGTGTCGAGTGGAGCGATTACCAAAAGCAACTCAAAAAAGCACATCGTTGGAACGTCGAAACTTACTAAATGTCAGATTGACCGTGCAACGCCGTGCAACGGCGGTGTACCGCTGAGTGCTGACTTTTGACAAAGCAAACTCTAGGTAGGGTATATGCCCTACCTATATTATTTACTGGAGTTGGGTGCAAATAACGTGGGTTTTAAACTGGGAATCCTGGGATTAGGCACTGTCGGATGCGGTACAGTGCAATTATTATTAGATAGCGATGGTCGTCATCCTTTATTAGAAGAAATTGAAATATATCGCGTCGGAGTGCGATCGCTAGATAAACCTCGTGAAGTCAAATTGCCACCAGGAGTTATCACTACAGATTTAGAAGCGATTGTCAACGACCCAGAGATAGATATTGTTGTAGAAGTAATGGGTGGATTGGAGCCAGCCAGAGAACTGATGCTCAAAGCCATCCGCAACGGTAAACACGTTGTCACCGCCAATAAAGCCGTAATTTCCCGCTTTGGTGAAGAATTATATACAGCCGCCAATCAAGCCGGAGTATATGTAATGCTCGAAGCATCTGTCGGTGGTGGGATTCCAGTAATTCAACCGTTAAAGCAATCTTTGAGCGTCAACCGTATTCAAGCAGTTACTGGTATTATTAACGGTACGACCAACTACATCTTGACGCGGATGCAGAGTGAAGGTAGTAGTTTCGACTCCGTACTAGCTGATGCACAGAACTTGGGTTATGCAGAAGCAGACCCTACCGCTGATGTCGAAGGTTTAGACGCTGCCGATAAAATAGCCATATTAGCTTCTATAGCCTTTGATGGGGGCATTAAAAGAGAAGATGTTTATTGTGAAGGTATTCGGCAGGTAAGCAAAACTGACATTAGTTATGCTCAAAAGCTGGGATTTGCGATCAAATTATTGGCGATCGCCAAAAAAATTGATAAATTATCCGTATCTGTGAGAGTTCATCCGACTTTAGTACCCTTGGAACATCCTTTAGCAAGTATCAATGGCGTTAATAATGCAATTCTTGTAGAAGGAGAACCTATTGGACAAGTGATGTTTTTCGGTCCTGGTGCTGGTGCTGGTGCCACAGCCTCCGCCGTATCATCAGATATTTTAAATCTTGTTTCTCAACTTATAAGTTTACCTGAGTCAAAGATTGAAAATTCAAAATATAAAATTTCTAATTTAGACCCATTATTAGCTAGTTTTCATCAACAATATTGTCAGTTAGCTCCTAGTGAAGAACTTGTCACTCGATTTTATGCACGTTTCCTGACAAAAGACCAGCCAGGAGTAATTGGTAAACTAGGAACTTGTTTCGGGGAATGTGGAGTCAGCTTAGAATCAGTTGTGCAAACTGGTTTTCAAGAAAAACTAGCGGAAATAGTAGTGGTTACCCATGATGTCACTGAAGGTAATTTTCACAAAGCCCTAGATGAAATTCGCAACCTTGAAGCAGTTGATAGTATTCCTAGTTTGTTACGAGTGCTTTAAAAGGAGTTAAGAGTGAGGAGTTAGGAATTAGGAGTGAGGAATTGTAGAGACGTAGCAATGCTACGTCTGTACGGGAGTGAGGAGTTAGTACCACCGGAGTTATATTAAATCGCGATGATTAGTTAGGGCTTGCCAATTACCAATTACCAATTACCAATACTAAAAAATAAATATTTGTCTTGAAAAAACTAGTTAATCGGGATAGTCTATGGCTTAATCTTGTTAGATGCAAATTCTAATACCAACAGGGTAATTATCACGATGACTAACAAGTCACCAATAGATCCTCAGTCATCTTCAGACAATGATTTAGGATTTGACGATTTTATAGGTATACTAGTCGCCTTCTTAACTATCGGTACAATTCTTTTTTGGTCGCTTTCCCGAAAAGACTCTAATTGGAACTTTGGCAACTTGTTTTCACAAGCTCCTGCTAGTGACAATGTACAAACTAGTACAAATGATAATTTAACTAAGTTGTTAGTACCTTCTCCCGAACCCAACAACATTCCTAAGTCTCGTCAACTTGTTACTGAGACTACACCAACCCAAAAAAATCCAGTTTTATTAGAAAGAGAAACAGTTGACACCGTAATACCATCACTCTTGGTAGTACCACCTACAACAAAATTACCTCCCGATTTAGACCAAATAGTACCTGATATCCAATCTTCGGGCAGTACATCTAGTCAAGTTGATGCACAACCCAAAGCTACCAACACACCAGTAGCGGTTAATACACCAACTCCAACACAAACTCCAACGCAAACACCTAGCGTTGAAGCCAAAGCGACAAAATTACCGCCGACAATTCCTCCACCAATCGCTTTTACAGATGTACCTGCTGATTTTTGGGCAAATCGTTTTATAAACGAACTTTCATCACGGAAATTTATTGAAGGTTATCCAGATTTTACCTATAGACCACAACAACCCGTAAACCGTGCTGAGTTTGCTTCCATAATTGGAAAAGCATTTCAAACTGACGTTAGTAACAACCAAAAAGTATTTAAAGATATACCGGAAAATTTTTGGGCAGAACCAGCGATTAAACAAGCTGTCGGCACCAAATTCATGACTGGTTATCCCGATAATTCTTTTAACCCCGAACAGAAGATTCCCAGAGTACAGGTTATTGTATCTCTTGTGACTGGACTTAATTTAAAAACTCCCGCTTCCCCAGACCAAGTTTTAAGCGTCTACAAAGA
>JBHJOU010000464.1:0-2676 GCA_050329355.1 Rivularia sp. (in: cyanobacteria) | reverse complement strand
ACCGGCATGGGTACAGCTAGGGTTAACCGCAACTAAATTATTAGCAAGCGAAGTTTTGACGACTAATACTTCTCCTACAGGTGTATTTTTTGCAAGTAGTTTACCATTGGTATTTAATTGATTAGAAGTACCAATATTTTGCCATTCTTGAGATTTTGGGGTATTTTGCGTTGTTTCTTTTGAGGAACAAGCTGCAATAGCGACGGGTAGAGAACTTGTTATGGTGCCAACACCAACCCAATTTAAGAAGTTACGACGGTTCATGCTTGATATTTTCTCGTAATGTGAGGTAAGGGTTGTTTAAAATTGTTAAATTAATGTACCAATGATTGTTTATAGTTATAAATGTAAGATTTTTATTTCTGTACTTTATTCTTACTTGATTGTATTTATTCTCACATGAGAAATAACATTCATTGATGTAATTCTTTTATTACAAGGCATGAAACATGAGAAATCTATTGAGACAAATTGGTAAATACAATAAAAATGAAAATTGTTTGTATTTGATTGAAAAGATTGAAGAAGTCATTGCCAAGCTGTTATCAATTACTATGGTGGTGATCATATTCTTTGCAATTATAGATTTAGCCATTTATGTCGTAAACAAAATATTAATTTGGGATATTAATAAACCAAATTTTAATGATAATTTATTTACAACTTTTGGCTTATTTTTAAATGTTTTAATTGCTTTAGAAATTTTAGAAAATATTACTGCTTATCTGAGAAAAAATGTTATTCATGTTGAATTAGTAATTGCTACTTCTTTGATTGCTGTAGCTAGAAAGATTATCATTTTAGACTTAGATAAAACAGATGGTATGCAAGTAATTGGTTTGGCAATCGCGGTTTTTGCTTTATCAATAAGTTATTGGATTATCCGCAGTAAACTCCATAAAAATTAATGAAAATTAGTTATGATTTGGAATGAATGTTTCGTTTCAATCAATTAATAGATATAACCATACCTTCACGAGCTAAAAATCCTGGTTCCAAGTCAGATTTAAGTGCGCCTTGAACTCGATCTAAAAAATCATCGTGG
Source organism: Rivularia sp. (in: cyanobacteria) (assembly GCA_050329355.1). GTDB lineage: Bacteria > Cyanobacteriota > Cyanobacteriia > Cyanobacteriales > Nostocaceae > Rivularia. The sequence goes on along the minus strand of JBHJOU010000464.1, from coordinate 1,631 downwards.
TCATTTGGATGATGATTAGAAAATACAATTTGTTTAACACCTGTTGTACGGGCTAAATCTACAGCATTTTCCCAATAGGAATCAATTGGTGTTTCCGAGTTACGAAAATCCGAGGAAATATAGTTAGGATTTACAATTAGTAAGTCTACTCCTTGAGTTAATCTAATTACACCTTCAACATCTGAATCATCTATTTTAGATTGTAAATCAGTGATGTAAGCAACGCTATATTCAGACCATGTAATTTTATAACCAATGGACTTTTGAATATTATTAATTAACCCTATTTGTACAGTTACATCATCAATAGCCACCACTTGATTCGGAGTCAAATGATAAAATTGCAGTTGTGACTGCATGACTTGTAAAGGGTAAGGAAAATGGGGTAATAACATTTGATCGCAAAGTGATTGCTTAATTGATGCTCCATTAGAAGCAGCGGTACCATAAATATGTAAATAGTTTTGGGGTGCAAATGCAGGAGCAAAAAAAGGAAAACCCTGAATCCGGTTTGTTTGAGCGTTAGTAAAAAATAAATGGACTACTATTTCTTGCTGTTTTTGTAACCAGTTTTTTCCTAACATTCGCAATCCAGTACCACCATCAAAAATCAAATTTTTTCCCCCGACTTGCATTTCTACACAAGCAGTATTACCTCCATAAACATTAGTTTCTTGACTTGGAGTGGGAATTAAACCTCGTACTCCCCAAAATTTGACTAAAAATTGATCGGTTTGCTCAGAAGCAGAATCTTTTGGCGATTCGCTAACATCTGGATCATGCTTTGACGGCTGTATATTTGGCATTTTTTTTAGATAATTGTCTTACCGAGCAAATCATCGTAGTGTCTGACTTCTAACAATTTGTTTTTGTCGTCTACGATGACAACTGTAGGGGAGAAACTTTTGATTTCTTCCGGAGTTAACTGCCCGTAAGACATTATAATCAAGCGATCGCCTTTTATGGCTAGACGTGCCGCAGCCCCATTAAGCTCAATTGCTCCGGAATTAGCTATAGCCGGTATTGCATAAGTCACAAAACGCGCGCCATTAGTTATATTCACCACCTGTACCTGCTCGTAAGGTAAAATACCAGATTTGTCCAAAAGTATTTGGTCTATGCTGATACTGCCCATATAGTTGAGATTAGCTTCGGTGAGAGTACAGTTATGAATTTTGGCTAGGAGAAGCGTGCGCTGCATTGTTTAATTAGCTTTTAAAGGAAAGGGGTAATTGCAGGAAAAATTAAACTTGATGGAAATATCTGATTTAATTTTACTTAGTTTCGGAGTCAGTATCTCTACCTTTTTCGTTACCTGCTTTGATGCATTTTTCAACTAAAGGTGCTACCTTGTCTACATCTTGCCAACCAAGGATTTCGGTGACTTTTTTCTCTAAGTTTTTGTAACTACGGAAAAATTCTGCGATTTCATCAAGTCTATGGGGAGCTAAATCTTTGAGTGATTTCACGTTAACATAACGTGGGTCTTTGTCTGGTACACAAAGAATTTTTTCATCGCGATCGCCACCGTCAATCATTTCTAACATACCGATGGGTCGTGCTGCAATTACACAACCGGGGAAGGTTGGTTCATCCATGATTACCATACCATCGAGAGGGTCGCCATCATC
>JBHJOU010000969.1:0-4921 GCA_050329355.1 Rivularia sp. (in: cyanobacteria) | reverse complement strand
ACTCAAATTTTCAAATTCAAAAACTTGCTTGATTTTGGCTTTTCTGCCAATCATCCAAAGCCGCGATAAACCGGAGGTTTTAAACTTTGCTTACCGCAAATGTGGCTGCGGAGTGATTAAGCATTTGTCCTAATGCATCAAGTCTATTACCAACTATTACCTGGATACAAACAGAGTCACAACAAACACTGCGGATTTGAGGTGCTGTTTCAGGTACAACATAAAATCTCCAAACTTACAGCAAAAAAGCAGAGAAATTCCCCTCTAAACAGAGCTAGCCTCACTTTTCTAATTCGACATTAAGCGTGCATAGCCCCAATTTTATCTCTTTTTTCATATTCACAAACCCTTTAATTAATTAAAGTAATTAAATAAATATTACAACTTTCTTTAATTCTAATTACAAAAAATATATAAATGTAAATAACTGTTGTCTTTTTGTGTTGTTCTCGTCAATAGGCTCGATTTGGAGGCAGAACCTCATATCATGTATTCTCAGTCCTCAAGTCTAGCATGGGGGGGGTGATATCATGCTCAAGCTCAAAAAGCTGATGTCCCCTAATTTCTATACAGCGTTGTTCAAGATATTTTTGCCAGCCGTTACGGGTACCGATGTGGCTGGGATTTTCATATAACCCTAATTCAACTTCTTGCTCGGTGAGTCGGGCAAATTCTTCGTATTGTGGATATTGGGGGCTGACAAAGGTTTCTTTACGATGCAAAATAGGCGGGTTTTTTCTCTTAGAGTAATCACCGCGAGCGATTCTGAAGGTTTTTAAGTCGATTACGATGCTTGCTTTTAATGCTGGATGGGCATCAGTGTCAAAGTCGGGGTAATATAGGTAAGATATTCGCGGTTGGTTGATGTGAAGTTTAACAATTGTTGTTTCTTCAGGTCTTCCAAATACACGACTGGCACAGCCTTCGTAGATTCGCAACAATGGTTCTAATTCTCCCAGTGCTGTAATGTGGACATAAAGAGCGTCTGGGGTTTGTTTACCAATCTTGCTTGTTTTGCAGGCTGCTTTGATAACTTTAGATTCCCCTAAGCTAAATAACTTTTCGTCGGCTACTTCACAAGCATCCCGATATGTCCCGAAAAAAGCTTTAATATCGTGGCGGATTTTTTCTGGTAGCTCTAAAAATCTGGGACGCTCTTCCTCAAACTGTACCAAGGCAAGATAAACTTGGATATCTAGAGAACGACGATAGGCGATCGCATCCCATTCAGCTTCGTCTGTTGCTTGCAATATTACTTTGAAAGCACGGCGAATACTGGCAAATTCGAGTAGTATGTTTTCTTCAACTTCTGGTTCTAATTCTCCTGGGGCTGGTAGTCTGCCACGTTTGGTATAAAATTTAATCAGCGGTTCCAATTCCTGTTTGCAATCTTCATATTTCTTAGTTGGAAGACGAATTCTCGGCGCAATTACCCCGGAGCGATACCATTCGGCGCGAAAATTTTCTTTTTCTTGTTCGTCGCGAAATACAAAGTAAATGCCTAGGGCTACGGGTACAGCATCAACTCCTAAAGCACTATCAATGTATTTTTTGAGTTCTCCCTGTTCGTAATATTTCTGAAAGGTGTTGCGACTAGTTACGACACCATCTCCATAAGCTAGTTGATTTTTACTACTAATGGAACTTACTAATACTTGAGCGGCAACGATTAATACTTTACTAGTTAATTTCCAGGCATTTTTAAGACTTTCGAGGCGTTCTTCGGTATCTTCGATAACGTTAAGAATATAACCGAGATTAACAACATCCGCAGAAATTAGAGGTGTATCGGGTTTATAATAAGGGTCCCAACCGGCGCTGTTAACCTCCATACTTGCCAATCTTTTTATATCACCACCATGTCCGCACCCGTAATCAAAAAATGTCGTCTTGGTGTTAATGATTTCAAATTCCACTGCTAACCTGATCGGACGGGATAAGTCTGTACGGAATATAGCTGCTCTGTGACGTTCAATAGCTAAGTCTTCCAACATAAGACAAATCCAAATCGCGATCGACAACCATTATCTCATAGAAGAGGTAATTGGTAATAGGTAATTTGGGATTACCCATCCCCCCATCCCCTTATCTCCCCATCTCCCCATCCCCTTGTCTCCCCATCCCTTTACTTTTCGGTGGCTAATTCAATCAAATCTTCAATTTTCTTAATATTTGGATCTCCTGCTAAATAGCCGATACCGCGATGTAGATGTAAGCGAAACTGGGTTACAAGGGTTTCTTTCTCAGTTCCCAAACCGTCGTTATAACAGCGTTGTTTAAGTGCTAAAAGCAAGATATCGGACATTTCACCACCAAAGATTCGCCATGTTAATTCGACGTTACTATCTTGGGGTATCGGTACGGGAGAAGGGATACTTTTTTCCGCGAGAGAACGACAAAATCCCCAGCGACAAAGGGTATTCCACTGATCGATTTTAGTAAACCGTCTCAGTTTCAAAAGTTGGTCTTTAGCTGTCTGGGATAAGCGGATGCGTTCGATTGGTGATTCCATTTTTTTAGGGATGGGGGAATGAGGAAGGGACAAGGGGACAAGGGGACAAGGGGACAAGGGGACAAGGGGACAAGGGGATGAATAATTACCTATTACCCATTACCAATTACCAAAAATACCCCGATTCTACCGTAGTTTGACGTGTGTCTTGGGAGTATTTGAGCAGGTATTCGCGAGCGATTGCTTCGTTTTTCCGCAGGGTTTTTACTTCTTTTTCCCCTATTTCGGTGTCGGTGGAAAGTAATATTACTTGATGGGAAGCGGAAGGGAAGTATTTTTCTATTAGGTTGCTGCGGTGAGATGAATCTAAGCGCCCCAAAGGAGTGTCGATCGCAACGGGTAGGTGGTGTCCCGATACTCTTGCTAATGCCCAGAGAAAGGCGATCGCTAGAAGTTGTTTTTCGCCTGCTGATAGTCGATGTTTATCAACTGGTTGAGAATTTAAATCGTATAGGGAAAGACTGAAGGTATTGGTATTAATCACAATACGATGTACTAAGTCGGATTTGTGGAGCAGGTAACGGAAGCATTCTGTAACTTCGTTTTCTAATTTATTGAGTTTTCTTAAGGTAAGTCGTTCGCGAAAGAGTTTGAGGGTTTGTTGTACTCTTGTTGATGCATTTATGATGTTTTCTTTACTGTTTTGTGCGATGGTTTGTACGCTATATTCTGTTAAATCTTTTTTCAATTTATCAATTTCTGTTTCTAATTCTATTAAACGACGAGTCAGGGTTTCACAATTACTTTTAATGTCAGTAACTTTATTTTGTGCTTTTTTAACTAAGTCTACTAATTTTTGATAATCTTCTGGCGATGCTGCTGCTTGTATTTGTCTTTCTAAAGTAATAATTTCTTCTTCTTGATTTTTTAATTGTTCTAATTGCTGTTTGGCGGTATTTTTAGCAGTTTGTAAATAGTAAAGAATATTTCCTAGTTGACTCAAACTTTCTGCATCTGCTAATAACCAAAGCGATTCTTTTAATAATGCGTTTCTGGTTTCTACGTCTTCTTTTAAAAAGGTTTTTATTTCAGCAAATTTATCAGGAGCAATATCTATTTGATTAATCAAATTTAGTAACCGTTCATCTCTTTCGAGCAATATATCTCGCGCTATTTGTTGCTGTTGAATTTTTAATTCTGCTTCACCTCGTTGTTGAGCTTGATTTAGTAGAGGTTCAATTAATGTCAATGGTAAAACACCTGCTGCTAATTCAGACATTCTCTGACGAGTGTTTTCAGATCCATTAATATGAAGTATTTTCTGCTGTTCTAGCTGACTGCTTTCTGAAGCAATTTTGCCACCTTCACTCAAAAATTTATCAAAGGCTTCTTGTTGGTTCTTTTCAGCTTGCTGTAAAAATTCTAATTCTTGTGTTTCTATATTTTTAGTTTCTGCGTATTCTAACTGTAAATTATTGAGAAGTTTTTCGATTTCTTCTAAATTAGCAAGTTCTTTTGTATCCGCTAGTTCTTTGCGTTTACGATTAACTAATATTTCTAAATCTATTGCCAAACGTTCCGCTAATTCTAATCCTAAAAGGGCGCGAATTGCTTCAACTACCATCGTGGGCGGTTGTTCTTGTTCTGCAAGTTCTTTTACTTGTTCGCCATCAAATAAAAATAAATTAGAGATTCCTAAAGGTAATAAATTTTCAATATACTCATCCCAGATATTAACTAATCCAGTATCGAGCCATTCATCATTTTCACGAATATCTAAAATACCTAAATGGTCTTTACCATCTTTCGGATTTTTTTCCCAAGTTCTGACTATACGATATCTAACAGGTTTATCGTTTTCAATATGTTCAAAAGCTAATTCAATTCTTGTTTGTTCTGTAGGTGATTTATGGGTATTTATGCATTGATTGAGGAAATCATTATAACTTAAATTATCGCGAGTAGAACATTGGGCGCGATGTCCGTAAAGTGCAAGACGAATTGCATCCATTAAAGTTGTTTTTCCCCCACCATTCATTCCCCCTAAAAGAATAATTGGACGAGGATTATCACCCTTATTTGGGTCAAGATTTATTACCTGACGACCACAATAAGGACCAAAGTTTTCTAAAACAAGTTCGAGGAATATCATATTAACATGGGATGGGTAATTGGTAATTGGTAATGGGTAATTGGTAATTGGTAATTGGTAATTGGTAATAACTCCTAACTCTTAACTCCTAACTCCTAACTCCTAACTCCTAACTCCTAACTCCTAACTCCTAACTCCTAACTCCTAACTCCTAACTCTTCACTCCTAACTCTTAACTCCTAACTCCTAACTCCTAACTCCTAACTCTTCACTCCTAACTCCTAACTCTTCACTCCTAACTCCTAACTCCTAACTCCTAACTCCTAACTCCTAACTCCTAACTCCTAACTCCTAACTCCTAACTCCTAACTCCTAAC
>JBHJOU010000156.1:0-4857 GCA_050329355.1 Rivularia sp. (in: cyanobacteria) | reverse complement strand
CGAATTTTTTTAGCGTGTAGTTTAGTCGGCTCGCTACTATTTCATATTGTGTTGTTAGCTTCGGGTATTGGCAGGCTGTTAAGCAGGATTCCCCAAGTCGAGGAGGAACCAGTTGAAATCACTCTTCTTGATATTCCTATAGAAGAAATTGAACCGAAAGAAGAAATAAAACCAAAACCAGAACCGAAAAAAATCGAGCCAAAACCAGAAATAAAGCCTCCTGTTGCCGACATAACTAAAATCGAGCCGGATTTAGAAATTCCTAACCGCGACTCTCAAATTAGCGGTGGAAGTCCAAGTTCTTTACCTGAATCTATACCGGCACAACCGAGAATTACTCCCGAAGCACCATTTGTAGCAGAACCCCTTCCGAAACCAAAACTAGTCCCTTTTGAACCATTCAAAGAACCATTATCGCCAGTTTTACCTTCTACTCCTCCTGTTGTAGCAAGGGAACAGCCAGTTATTCCAGAACAAAAACCAGAACCGATCCCTGAGAATAATATTCCTACACAACCGGAACCGGAGCTTAGAACACCACGAGAAATTCCGGCTCCTGTTGAACCTCCCATAGAGCCACCAACACAGCCAAATGAAGCTTCCGAAGATTTAAGACGTTTACTTGCACAAGAACGAGATTCTAGAACAACAGTCGTTACTCCTCCAGAACCACCAATACCGCAACCGAAAACTTCCGAAGATTTAAGGCGTTTGCGTGAACTCGCAGAAGAACGAGATTCTAGAACAGCACGAGAAATTCCGGCTCCTGTTGAACCTCCCATAGAACCACCAACACAACCAAGTCAAGCTTCCGAAGATTTAAAACGTCTGCTTGCACAACAACGAGATTCTAGAACAACAGCCGTTAATCCTCCCATAGAACCACCAACACAGCCAAGTCAACAAGACAATCAAAAGTTAAGAGATACTCTTTCAGGAATTAGAAAAAACCGAGATACAGCACCTTCCTTACCTGATTCTTCTAGTAATAATAATAATAATAGTAATTCTAATATTGGGGAAAGTAGCGATAATGCTCCTAGAAGAAAACGACCTATTACCGGAGGTAATCAAGTTGCAACTGCACCCACCACTAATGATACTAACAATGGAAATGGATTAGGTAAAGGTACGTCTGATTCATTTGGTGATGGCGACGGACGTGCTGCCTGTCGGCGATGTAATACAAGCTATCCATCTTGGGCAAAAGAAAATGAAATAGAAGGTAGCATAACGGTATCTGTCAATACTGATGCTCAAGGTAATGTGACTAACGTACAGTTAATTAGTGGTAGTGGAAACAGCAGATTAGATAATTATCATTTGAGTTTAGCCCGTAAATGGAAACTCAAACCTAGTTCTAATGGTAGACAAGGAGTAACAATTATTACGAGATACGAAATTCAATAAAGTCGATGACATTTTTCGGGGAAAATAAAGCCAGTGGCTCACGACTGCAAATTCTCAAATTCCACTGGCGATCGCCAACTCTACAATTTGTCGAAAAAAAATAAATATCAAATCCGTTTGTATGTCAATTATATATTTTTAAACGCAAAGTGACGCGGAGGTAAGCGCAGAGGAACGCAGAGTTTTTTTGCACATACTTTTTATCATCCCAATGTAAGCTTAAAGGATATAGGACTTACGCAACTGGCATATTCTGCTCGTAGGGTGCTGTGACACTATGCTTGATTTTTAACGTAATAATAAGGTTGGCGTGTCACGCACCAACCGGGGTTTTGTGACAATTGCGTAAGTCCTGGGATATAAGCAGATAAAATCGATTGAAAAAGGTAAAATAAAATGAAAACGATTAAATCTACTGACTTTGATTTGCATTGGAATTGTACACTTTCTGATTATGTAACCGCTATAAATTGGTCTGCTGATGGTAATACTTTAGCGATGACTTCTGCGGCTGGAGAAGTGAAGTTATTAGTAGAAAAAGAATTAATAGCTTTGCAAGAAGTAACTAATACATCTATTGATGGAATAGGTTTTTCTGCCGATGGACAATTTCTTGCAGTAGGGGGACAAGATGGTAAAGTAAAAATCTGGAGTACTTCTAATAATCAAGTTGTTGCGAATTTGGAAAATGCACCGGCTTGGGTAGATAAATTAGCATGGAGTCCCCGCAACAATTTACTAGCTTTTAGTTTGGGACGTTATGTACAGGTTTGGGATGCAGATATTCAAGAAATTGTTGTCAGCTTAAACTTTGATAATTCTTCAGTACTGAGTATTGACTGGAGTCATGATGGTACATTTCTTGCTATTGCTGGTTATCAAGGCGTGAAAATTTGGCGTTCTCATGAATGGGATGAAGACCCATATTTTTTTAGTGTACCATCCGCTAGTCTCACTGTGGCTTGGTCTGAAGATGGTAAATATATCGCTTCGGGTAATATGGATCGAACTATCTGTGTATTGCAAACAGATTTTATTATTAATGCCAAACAAGCCGAACCTTGGTTAATGCATGGTTTTCCTGGTAAGATTCGTCATTTATCATGGTCAAAAGTTAGTACATCTAAAAAAGAACCGTTATTAGCATCTTCTAGTGCCGAAGGTATAGTTGTATGGGAAAAAGAAGATGACACATCTTTGGGTTGGGGTGCCACTGTATTAAGCAATCACAGCGATATTGTGGAAGCAATAGAATTTGCACCCGATAGCTTGATGCTTGCTTCTGCTGCTGCTGACGGTTGGCTTTGTTTATGGAAGAAAGCCAAGAAACTATCAATCGTTCTCCAAGGTGCTAATAACGGCTTTTCTTGTGTTGCATGGCATCCCCAAGCAAGTAAAATTGCTGCTGGAGGTCAAAATGGAGAAGTCATAATTTGGTCTAAAGCTAGTCGTGGACTTGGTTTTTCTTGAAAATTAAATTTCTCCAGGGAACAGTTATCAGTTAACAGTTAACAGTTATCAACTAACCACCATCAACTATCAACCATCAACTGTCCACCATCAACCATCAACTAACCACCATCAACTGTCAACTGTCAACTGTCAACTGTCAACTGTCCACTGCTTATGCTGACTTCGCTTGACTTTGAACAACATGAGATTTAATAATTGCTTTGAGCATTTTATCACTAGCCATTCTTGCACCCGATAAATTTCGGGCTGTTGGTCCAACTTGTAAAGCTGCTAAACCACCCATAACAAATAATGAACAACCTTTCCACTGTAAATTACCATCTAAAACTGGTAAACCGTTCACCACAGGAATTGGATATGACTTGCTGATTTCTTCTAATAAAGGTTCGCAATTGACATCGAAACGGGTTCCGGTAGATAACCAAATGCGATCGCATTCATATTCGCTTCCATCAGTAAATTTCACCAACCAATGATTATCCGTCCACTCAGCCTTAACTACTTGAATATTTTCCTGGATTTTTAGCTTACCATGACGCATTTGTTGTCGCAGCTTGATTCCCATTGCAGGTGTGATCGAACCACCGTTACGTGCTTGTTGAATCATTTGAAAACGTTGTTCAAAATTTGATTCCGCAAAAAATCCTTTCAAATATTTTGGTCCTAACCAACCAGCATCTGCATCAAATATCTTTTCTTGCAATTGTCGTCGTATGGATATCTGCACTTCTGCACCGCGAGATATCGCACCCACTGCTAAATGTCCGCTGGTTAATCCTCCACCAATAATCAATACTCTTTCACCAGCTAAATATAATTGACGTAAATCTATTAGATGAGAATGAATTAGCTTATCTTCTGGATATTTTGTATTTATCTGATTTACCCAATCTGGTATTTGTAATTGACTGCTACCAGTTGCTAACACCACCCGACGCGCTAAGACTGACTTTCCCGAACCCAACCATAAACGAAACCTCGACAACAAGGGATTATGTAATGGTTGAATTCGAGTTACTTTTTCACCTATAACTACATTTTCTAAATCGCAACGGTGAATTACATCCTGACAAAAATCGTTAAATAACCGAGTTCCAGGTAAATCGTAGGGCGGGTAAAATTCATTTCCACGAGACTCAGCAAACTTACGTAACGCAAAAGGATTCGGATCTGGATGATGAACAGCAGGAGAACGTAAATGCGCTATTTCCAATGCAGCAAATTGATGCTCCCACTGATTCATCCATTTCCCACTCGGATCAAACACCGCAATTTTGGAATGGATTTTTTGCCGCTTCTGTAACAAATGAGCAACCAAAGTCAGAGCATGAGGTCCAGCACCAATAATCGCTAAGTCGATTTTCTTCAAAAGGTGCGGTGGATTACTTTCCATACATTTTTTACAATGATAATCGTTATCATAATAGCATTTGATTTTGGTAATTGGTAATGGGTAATTGGGAATAAAAAATTACTAGTATCCGAAGGCAATAGTAATAGGTTATACTTTTATTTCTGCGAATATGCACTTAATTAGCCCATCTTAACGGTGGGCTTTGTTGGTTCCCCAGGATGACCGTCTGGGCGGCGTTCACGCGGGGGGCTTGCGGCGAGGGGGTGTCCGTAAAGACATGGATAAATATTGATATCACATCCTTGACTATGACTACTCCCTTCCCGTTAAAAGATTACTGAAAAAAAAACCTTACTAGGCGCAGACAACGCAAAGGCAAGAGATAAACAGAAATAGGTAATTTTCGAGCGGGATAGGAGTATGATCAAAATTAATTTTTACTGTATGATAATGATAATTATTTGATGTTAAAAACTTACTTCACAATAGTGCAATAGCTGCTGTATGATAACGATTATCATTTTATTGTACAATTCTCATAAGTAATGTTTAGAAAACTACCTCTGAACGCAATTGCGGCATTAACTTTAGCTATCGGTATAATTAGCTGTGCTGGAAAC
>JBHJOU010000486.1:0-4090 GCA_050329355.1 Rivularia sp. (in: cyanobacteria) | reverse complement strand
CATATCCGTAGTTTAATGCCGGATATTCGCGGAATTCTTTATCAACCAGTTGATTTAGAAAAGTTTAATCAAAATGTCAACAGCGCTGCTCCAGACAACTTAAAACCGATTATAGACTCCGGAGCGCGGATAATGCTGACTCCTTCCCGGATTAATAAACCCGGAATTATCAACGATAAAAATTTGCGATCGCTAATTCCGGTATTAGCTTACTTAAAGGAAATGGGTGAGAATTATCACGGAGTTGTGATGGGAGAAGATCAATCTCCCGAAAAAATTTACAGCCGAGATTTAGTTGAAAGTGCTGTGAATGCAGGAGTTGGAGACCGATTTACGATTTTACCTCCGGCTTTGAATATTCAAGATTACTATAAGTATGCAGATATAGTTGTTACACTCGCACCCAGGGAACCTTTTGGACGCACGGTTGTAGAAGCAATTGCTTGCGGTGTTCCGGTAGTTGGTAGTAATACGGGTGGTATTAACGAGATTTTACAGAATTTTGCTCCTGAGTGGACTGTTAATCCTGATGATTCGTTGCAGGTAGCTCAAACTATTATTAATGTTGCGAAAAGTTCAAGTACAAAAGACTTTTTGAGTAAGGGAAATAATTGGGTTTGTGATAACTGTAGTTTGGAAAGTTATGCAGGAGGAATGATGCAGTTTACTGGTTTAAGTAATGAGGTATTTTTGATTAAAAAAACCCTTACTAGACGCGGAGTACGCAGAGTATAAGAAGATAGAGAGGCATTTTTCGTTATTAGGCTATTGTCTGGTAATGCAATTTCAGAGGCTGTGTCTTTGGTAGAGATAATAAAATACAATTTGGTTTTTTATGGAAAAAGTTTTCTTTTTAACTGGTGCTAAACCTCCTCAAACTGGAGGAGAACTTTATAATTATCAACTTTCAGAATATTTGGAAAAACTCGGTTGGGAGCAAGAATATGTCAGTTTACATGAAAAAAGACATTTTTTAAGGTTGGGTAAAATACCAATTATTGGGGATATTTTGGCATCTTTGATATTTGCTGTAATTTTGTTTAAATACAAAGGAATTTTAGTTGAAGACCATTATTTTACTAGATATTTATTATTGACAAATTTCATTCAACGTGTATTTAGAAAAGGTAAAATTGTTGTTTTAGTGCATCTTTTCTATGGTTATGAAAGTAAGGATAAATTTGTAATTAGAAAGTTAATTAATAAATACATAGAACAATTTAGGTTGTTTTTTGCTGATTTAATCGTTACCAGTAGCGAATATTCTAAAAGTGAGATTGTTTCGGTGGGAATTAATTCTGAATTAGTTCATGTTTTATCACCGGGATTAGATAGAGAGAAGTTTCAATTACCTGAAGAGCGGAAATTAGATAATTTAAAGAATAAAGAGAATCCGAAAATTTTATGTGTGGGTAATTATGTTCCGAGGAAAGGTATACTCTATTTAATAGAAGCTTTTGCTCAAATAGAAAGACAAAATTTTACTCTACATTTAGTAGGTAATCGTAAAAATAATTCCAGTTATTACAATCAGTTAAATAATGCTGTTAACAAACTTAAATTAAGTGATTGTGTGGTATTTCATGATGGTGCTGACCAAGATAATATCAAACAATTATATGCTGATGCCGATATTTTTGTTCTGCCTTCTTTTCAAGAAACCTTTGGAATTGTGTTTTTAGAAGCGATGCATTATGGATTACCAATAATTACGACTAATGTGACTGCAATACCAGAATTAGTAGAAGATGGTAAAAATGGTTTATTAGTTCCACCTGGTGATTCAAAAGCTTTAGCTAAGGCTATTTCCAAATTAATTACAAATCCCGATTTAATCGAACAAATGGGAACATTTGGACGTAAAAAAGTCGCTAGTTCCTATTATTGGGAGCAAACTTGTTCGGAATTTGCCACTATTGTTCAAGATATGAAATATGATAAAAAAAACCGCAGAGGCGCAGAGGGCGCAGAGGAAAGAAGCGCAGAGATATAGTTGATTTTAGAGTGTTAAAAGAGTAATTAATATTAATTATGCAAAATATTTCAGAAATTGAGAGTTCTAGAAGTAAAGAAGCAGCTTATTATCGAGATATTTTAGTTGTTTCTCGTACCTTTTTACCAAAGGAAGGTGGAATTGAAGAGTATGTATATAACCGCTGTTTACAAAATCCCGAACGGATAATTATGTTAGCGGCAAGTTTTAAAGGTGATCAAGAATTCGATCGAGTTCAAGATTTTGCTGTACATCGTTGGTATTTACCTGATATTCCGCATCTGTTTGGTTTGGGAGCGATAATCAAACAAATTCTGAATATGTTTTGGTCGTTTTTTTTAGCAATTCAACTGTATTTTCGTTATCGGTATCGTTATATAGAATGGGGACACGGTTACGATTTCCCGGCAATTTTATTATTAAGTTATCTTTTACCAATTAACTTTTTTATCTATTTACACGGGAATGATATTCTTTGTCCCTTGCGTAATCCCTTATTAAAAAAACTCTTTGAATTAACTTTACAACGAGCTACAGGTATTGTTTGTAATAGTTCATTTACAAGAGATTATCTCAGCGAAAAATTTGAATTTAATACCTCAATTTATGTGATTAATCCCATAGTTAGACCAGAAAAATTTGGTGATAAAGCTAAAAATCAACAATATCTGGAAAATGCACGATTAAATATTCGTCAAAAATTCAATATCCCAGAAAATGCAATAGTTATTCTTTCGGTAGGAAGATTAGTAAAACGTAAAGGGTTTGGAAGAGTAATTGACAATTTAAATCGGCTTGTAAATCAAAATTTAGATGTTCATTATATAATCTGTGGTAGAGGAAAAATGCAACGGGAACTCGAACAGAAAGCTGAATTATTACAAGTTAAAGAAAGAGTACATTTTGCCGGATTTGTACCCGATGAAGACTTAGCAAATTATTATGCTACAAGTGATATTTTTGCTATGTTGACATTTTTTGATATTCAAAAAGCGAGTATCGAAGGATTCGGAATAGTTTACGCAGAAGCTGGTTATTTTGGTAAACCAGTTATCGCTTCTCGTGTAGGTGGTGTAGAAGATGCAGTACACCACGAAGAAAACGGTTTATTAGTAAATCCAGACTCCCCAGAAGAAATATCTCAAGCATTGATTCGCTTGTGTAAAGATAAACAATTAAGAGAAAAATTGGGAAGTAAAGGAATAGAATTAGCTCGACGAAAAACACCGCATTCGATTATTTATAGTGAGGAGTTAGGAGTTGTGAGTTAGGAATTAAGAATTATATCTCTCAACTTCTAGTGTTTCCTGAAAATATATATCGCGTAAATATTTGCTTAATAAATCAGAAAGCTGTTCGGTTATTACTAGGGAGCGAGACGCTCCCACTACTACTATATATATTTGCAAAATTGAGTAATTCATAAAATAAAAGTAGTGCGAGTTATTACTAGGGAGCGAGACGCTCCCACTACTACTACAAGCGAGCAAGATGCTCGCGCTATTATATGATTCATAACTCCTAACTCCTAATTCCTAACTCCTAACTCCTAACTCCTAACTCCTAACTCCTAACTCCTAACTCCTAACTTTTCAAAATGACTCATATTAGTACAAAAAAAATAGCTTCAAGCAGTTTGTGGCTGACTGCTAGTTTCGGTTTTGCTAAAATATCTCAACTGCTTGCTCAAATATTTTTAGCACGTTTGCTATCACCTGATGACTTCGGTGTTTGGGGTATGGTGTTGATTGTCACGACACTTTCAGCACTGTTTAAAGATGCTGCTATCGCGTCAGTATTAATTCAGCGTGGTTTGGATAATAAAAAATTAGTAAATGCAGTTTATAGCTTGGGTGTAAATATCTCGATAGTGATGTTTATTATCCAAGCTTTAGCTGGATTTCCCCTAGCTAAATTTTTTGGTGAACCCTTAGTTTTTCCCTTAACATTACTTGTATCCTTGGTATTTTTAATCGGTGCAGGAGCGGGTTCTCATGGTGCTGTATTACAACGTCAAATGAAATTTCGCGAGTTAGCAATTACCGATAGTTTATCAGGATTTGCGCGTTTTGGTGGTGCGGTAATTTGCGCTTCTAT
>JBHJOU010000535.1:0-3698 GCA_050329355.1 Rivularia sp. (in: cyanobacteria) | reverse complement strand
AGTACCGAATTTAACATTTTTACATATAGTTGGCAGATTAGATAAAAATATCCTCAGTAAAATGTACCACCACAAGTTGATACTCGTGATGGCACATTCAAAAATATGGTTATTCAATTGGATTTATCAAGTTCGGGTTAAAAGCGCTATCAAGTAAGTTTTTAACAGTTATCAGTTATCAGTTATCAGTTAAAAACTGTAAATCAATTGAAAGTCAGAGTCCCCCACTTCTAAAAGTGGTGTGTTTCAGTCGGGGTTAAATCCCCAACTGAAACCGTGATAACTGATAACTGTTGACTGTTCACTGATTTAATTACTCCTATACTGCTCTAATCACCCATTGATTAAGAAAAATATTAAATTTTGATTGTAAGTCGCGACTATCCGCGATTTTTAATAAACATCACTTCGATGATTTTTTGACCTACCTCCCTTTGAATACGCAAAGCTTGATACAACTCCGTTAAAAAATCTTCTTCTTCGGCAAGGATACCATCAGCCAAAACTAAATCTGTAGCTATTGCAAAGGCTGCTTCTCTCAAATCCTCCTCCATAGAATCTTTAGCAGAATCAAACAAGTCATTTACGCCTTCGTGTCGAATAATACCTGACAAGATATTAAGCATTGATACCATTTCATCCTCGGAGTAGCTTTTAAACAGCTTTAGATGAGACAGCGCTTGATAAATTTCATTGACTTGTTTTTGTGAAAGATTACCGTCTGAAGCAACTGCAATCAAAGCAATTGCTGTAAAAGCTTCTGCTGGGCTGAGTGCGTTTTTTACTCCACCTTGAGAACCGGATGCCCTATCAAATAGACTCATTACAACTTATTCCTTAAATAGGGTCTCTTTAGTAGTGTATTTACTTAGATTCCTAAATCTTGGTAAATATTCATACCATTAAGACTGGGTAAGTATAGTGTTCCCAAGTTTAGTGTCAAGCGAACACTTGCACCCAGCTTTTTTGAAAAAAGAATATTTTGTTTGTGTAGTGTTATCGAAAATTCTTTGAATAAGGATGATGTCCGCTTGTTTTTTCAATTGTCCCGATTACTACCAACCCAATTCCGGATGTAGCGAGCAACAACGTTATCGATGCTAAGAAGGCTTTTACAAATATATGTAGGGCTTCGTCGAAGAAAATGTAGGTGGTCATAGCTTTTATTTCAACTATAAGGGTAACTAGTACTATTGAATTCTCCAGCTTTTGGGGTTCTATTTCCGCAGAGAAAACACTTATATTGGTATCTTAACAAAACTTAAGCATTCCAACTGATACTGTTATAACATTTTGTTTTTAAAGATTAGATGAGTTTTTGTCAGGATATTAGCTAATTTTGGTTTATAGAAAATTGATTTTTTAATTAAATTGTCATTAATTACGTAAATCGACAATCAAAACTTAGTAAACTAATTTACAGCACATTATATCCAAGCAATTGAAAAGCGATAATATCAAGCTTAAATAAACAGATGAAAATCTCGTTTAATTTATGTATTTTAGGAGTATAAAAAATGAAATTAGCCAAAGACTTAATTAGTAAAATATTTCAAGAACAGGTGACACCGCAGCATTTATTATTAAAAATAGAAATGATTAGCGATCGCCTTTTACTTAAATCTATATCATTGACCTATAAAAAACAGATTTTTGAAACTTTTACTGAAGAGATTACAACTTATATGTATCCTCGTCCAGCGAAAAATATCGCTGAAACAACATCATTCATCAAAAACTCTCTGGAAGGGATGAAAAATGAACATGAATTAATACTAGTAATTTTAGAAAAAGACTCTCAAGAATTTTTGGGTTGTGCTGGAATTCATCGCATTAATACCGAACACCCAGAATTTGGGATTTGGTTGAAAAAAGCAGCCCACCATAATGGTTATGGCTTAGAAACAGTCGTAACCATGAAAAACTGGTGTGAAGAAAACTTAGATTGCGAATATTTTATTTACCCCGTAGATCAAGAAAATTATCCTAGCCGCAGAATACCGGAAAAATTAGGTGGGGAAATTATCCGAACTTATCAGAAAAGAAATTTAAGCAGTAGAATTTTAAACCTGGTTGAATACAAAATTCCTAAAGGTTAGAGGTTAAAGGTTAGAGGTTAAAGGTTAGAGGTTAAAGGTTAGAGGTTAAAGGTTAAAGGTTAAAGGTTAAAGGTTAAAGGTTAAAGGTTAAAGGTTAAAGGTTAGAGGTTAAAGGTTAGAGGTATAATAAGTTCTTTGTTATTGTATTCTCGTCTGTTTGCCTCTGTTACGAACCAGATAAAACTAATAAAAAACAAATTAAAAATAAACTTATTATTAATAATAAACTTTGATTGCGTCTGATCCAATTTTTAAGGCTTACACTTACACTTAAACTTGGTTTTTGATTTTGAGAAAGTAAATCTAAATTGCGTTCTTCTAAATTTTGGTAAAGAATGCATTTCTTCGCGTAGGGACGTTGGGGATAGTTACAAGTATCGTCAGCGTGATAAGTACAGGTGTCACAAAGATATTGATCCGCCCCCGCAGCTTGATGTAAAGGAATTCCAGGATGTCCGTAAGCTTTTAGTTGGGTACGACAAAAAGGACAGGTGACAGCCTGTGAGTTTACGGGTTGTTTGCAGTGAGGGCAAGTTGCAGTATCCACAGCCGATTTAAATAGTGGTTGAACATCTTGATTCTAACTAATCAATTCCTATTCCCTATTGCCTACTTCCCTATTCCCTACTTCTCATTGCTTGAATTTCTTCATGTAAATCAAATTGCAATTCTTCCTCAAGAAAGCCATACAAACACCTTTGGGAAGATGCTGAAGGGTAAATATTTTTAGTATCAATGGATAATTAATCCGTTACATCTCGCTAGAAGGAGAATTTTGATGAGTTTAAAGCAAATTTGGAGGTTATTAAAGGAAACATTTAAAGAATGGAATGATGATAAAGCTTCTCGTTTGGCTGCTGCTTTGTCATATTACACAATTTTTTCCTTAGCACCATTGTTAATTATTGCGATCGCGATCGCGGGTGCTGTATTTGGAGATGAAGCTGCTAAGGGTGAGATTGTTAGGCAAATACAAGGTTTGGTGGGTAAAGATGGTGCGTCGGTAGTCCAAACAGCGCTGCAAAATGCTCAAAAACCAGATACACGCAATATCGCTTCAATTATCAGTATTGGTGTTTTATTATTCGGTGCGAGTAACGTTTTTGCTCAAATTCAAGATGCACTCAACACGATTTGGGAAGTACAACCAAAACCAGGAAGAAGTATTTGGCAAACCCTCCGCAAACGTTTTTTATCTTTTGCAATGGTTGGGGGTGTAGGCTTTTTATTATTAGTATCGCTGATTGTCAATGCGACTTTAGCGACAATGCTTAATTACTTTAGCGGCTTACTACCGGGGTTTGATTTCTTATGGCAACTTGCTAACTTTGTAATTTCTTTTGCAGTTATCACCTTGCTGTTTGCTTTAATTTATAAAGTAATACCAGATGCAAAAATAGCTTGGAACGATGTTTGGATTGGTTCGGCTATGACTTCATTATTATTCGTAATCGGTAAATCTCTGCTAGGTTTATATTTGGGTAACGGTAGTTTTGGTTCGGCTTACGGTGCTGCGGGTTCTTTGATAGTACTTTTAGCTTGGATTAACTATGCTGCTCAAATCATCTTTTTCGGTGCCGAATTTACCCAAGTTTATGC
>JBHJOU010000874.1:0-4785 GCA_050329355.1 Rivularia sp. (in: cyanobacteria) | reverse complement strand
AAATAAAGGAATATCTTCACCAATTGCTTGAGTAACTCTTGGACCTGCTAAAACCATCGAACTAATTGAAGATATTAGTCCAAATGATATTAGTATACCCATTACTTTTGCTCCAAAAGCACCAAAAATTTGATTCGCTGCTATATACCCAACTTCTAATTCTCCTACTAACTTATTAATTGGTGTTGTATGCAAAAATATAAAATTTAATAGTAAATACAACGCCATTACAATTAAAGTTCCGCCAATTAAAGAACGAGGTAAATTCTTTTCCGGTTCTTCTACTTCACTAGCTAAATAAACCGCTGCATTCCACCCTGAATATGAATAGGTGACGTAAACTAAGGAGATTGCAAAAGGAGAACTGAAGATTAAATTAACATCTCCTATTGATGGTAAAAATCCTAACTGTTGAGGTTCTGCTAAAAAGAAACCACACACAATTAAAACAACAATTAATAAGACTTTTAAGATAGTAAATATCTGTTGAAAGTAGCTACCAAATGTTTTATTTCTACTGTGAATTAAAGAAACAAAAATAACTACACCCAATGCAATCGCTGTCGAAGATATTAACGGAAATACACTTTTGAAATATGCTCCCAAAGCCATCGCTGCGGCTGCTATTGGTGCTGCAAAACCCACTGTTACCGATACCCATCCAGATAAAAAACCTACCACTGGATGATAAATACGGGATAAATAGTAGTATTCCCCACCAGAATAAGGCATTGCTGCACCTAATTCACCGTAACTTAAAGCACCGCACAAAGCGAAAATTCCACCTACCATCCACAAAAATAACAGGGTAAAACCAGATTTGATATCCACTACTTGAAAACCCAAGCTAGTGAATACACCTGTACCTATCATATTGGCTACCACAATACAGGTTGCAGTAAACAAACCAATTGTTTTTTGTTGCTGATTTCCAGTCATGCAATTTAAGTAAAAATACTCAATTATATTACTTTTAACAATTTAATTTTTAACTCAGCAAATCCTTAGATGCCATCCTGGTAAATGCTGATATTTATACAAAGTAAATTTATAATAATTCTAAAAATGGACATTTACTCAGTAATAACTCTTATGTTTAATGTTCTAAATAGTTTAAAGGTTATTACTGTAAAGCACTAGATGATAGCAAAATCATGTACACACTTATTTTTTTTGCTACTCAGTAATAAAGCGTAAGAAGTATTTAGGATTACTTTTTTTTGGGTAGGAGATTACCGATTAAAAAAAATCTCCCCCATGAACAACTTTTCAAGAGAAAAGCAAGTAAATATAGCAATCCTATTTGGTATTCAGATCCCCGGCTTCTTGAAGAAGTCGGGGATCTGAATTCTCATATATATGATGAAAATGACTGATGATTTTTTCTGCTCTAGCTGTTAATTTTAGATAAGTTTTGGGAATACTAGAAATATACTCCTAAGTTAATTAGGAAAAGAAAAGATTTAAATTATGAGTTAGCATTAAAATATTTCTCTTTATGTAAATACAAGCATAAAAATAAACTTGTTTTTTATGTTTTTTTATCTAAGTATCTTCGAGGGTGACATTTTATTTGATGAAAGATTAAACTATGAATAACGTTTTTATTTGATTAGACATCTGGGCAAAATTATTTATTATGTATTAGTTAAAGACTAAAGATAGAAAAGGCTTTTACCCTGGTGTTTTAGTCTTTTTTATTTTCATTTTGCTAATTTAATCAATAAGTCTATTTTGTTAAAAGCAACTTTTAGTTAGAATGCAGGCCGATTTATCACCTGCAAAGAATCAAATAATAAAACAAATTTTATCTCCAAAGGCAGTTATGTCAGTCTACCAAACTAGTCGCAGTCAAACCGCTGATTTAATTATTAGCGCGAATAATCAAGCGGAGCGTGACTTAATTCAAAATTCGGCTCGATTGGATGCTCTAAGTCATCAACAGGAAGGAACTATATCGAGTTTTCTTGCTCCTTTAACCCAAGATACTTTTAAACAAGTTGTTAAAGATGTAGAGCATAAGTTACAAATTGTTAATCAAACCTTGTCAATGTTGGATTCTAAAGGGTTTGAAGCAATTTTACAAGAAATGTTGCAATCTATCACTCTCAAAACTGGGGAGTTATTAGGTGCTGATAGAACAACAATATTTTTGTTAGATGAAGAGAAACAACAGCTATACACAATTGTTGCTGAAGGAGAAGGAAAACGTTCTTTAGAAATTCGCATACCAGCAAACAAAGGTATTGCTGGTGAAGTTGCGACTTATAAAAAAGTTGTCAATATTCCCTTTGATTTTTACGATGATATTCGTTCTTCTTTTGCACGGGAACACGAAAAAAGAACGGACTACCGTACTTTTACTATGCTGGCTTTACCTTTGCTTGATGAACAAGGTAAACTAATCGCCGTGGTACAGTTGTTAAACAAGTTAAAACCTGATACTAACTGTAATGCTCCTTTATATGAACGTATTGATATTAAGGGTTTTACTGATGCTGACGAGCAATTATTTCAAGAATTTGCGCCATCTATCGGTTTAATTTTGGAATCATCGCGCTCCTTTTATGTCGCGACTCAAAAACAACGAGCTGCGGAAGCTTTGATGAAAGCAATTAAGTCACTTTCACAAAGCAGTCTCGATTTAGAAGAAACACTCAAACGGGTGATGGATGAAGCTAAACAACTGATGAACGCAGATCGTTCTACTTTATGGTTAATAGATCGCGATCGCCAAGAATTATGGACTAAAATTACCTTGGGTGATGGTTCGACTAAAGAGTTGCGTGTACCGATGGGTAAGGGTTTTGTTGGTCAAGTCGCATCAAGTGGGAAAATATTAAATATTCCCTTCGATTTATACGATCATCCCGATTCCGATACTGCTAAACAAATAGATCAGCAAACCGCTTATCGTACTTGTAGTTTACTGTGTATGCCAGTATTTAATGGCGATCGCGAATTAATTGGTGTAACTCAACTGGTAAATAAAAAGAATAAAACCGAATTTCCCCCCTACAACCCCGAAAATTGGCCCCAAGCACCGGAATGTTTCCAAGCTAGCTTCGATCGTAACGACGAACAATTTATGGAAGCTTTTAACATACAAGCAGGTGTAGCGCTGCAAAATGCTCAATTGTTCGCGACTATCAAGCAACAAGAACAAATGCAGCGGGATATTCTCCGCAGTCTTTCTAATGGTGTGATTTCTACTGATAGTAAAGGCTACATCCTTGCTGCTAATGAAAGCGCTTTACGTTTGTTGGGATTAGAAGCAGAAGAACGTTTAGAAGGCAAATTAATCAACGATATTATTAATATCAAAGAAAACGATTTTGATAAATGGTGTCATGATGCTTTAAATGTTGATCGCGATCTGATCCGTGAGCAGTATTATCCCGATCGAACTCTTGTGACTCATCAAGCTTCAGAAAACAGTATTAACTTGTCAATTAATACTATTGCCGATGCCAGCGATGACAAACAAGTTAGGGGTGCGCTGGTAGTAATGGATGATATCAGCGACGAAAAGCGACTCAAAAGTACCATGTACCGCTATATGACTCAGGAATTAGCCGAAGAATTACTCAAATTAGACGACGCAAAATTAGGTGGCGATCGCAAAGAAGTTTCGATTTTATTTTCGGATATTCGCGGCTATACAACCTTAACAGAAAACCTGGAAGCAGAAGAAGTGGTAGGTATGCTCAACGAATACTTTGAGTCAATGGTAGAAGCGGTTTTCAAACATAAAGGTACCTTAGATAAATACATTGGTGATGCCATCATGGCTGTATACGGTTCCCCTTTACCTTTACAAAACCATGCTTGGATGGCAGTACAAACATCCTTAGAAATGCGTCGTCGTTTAAAAGAGTTTAACGCTCGTCGTCATGCAGATAATAAGCAACAAATCAATATTGGTATAGGTATCAACTCAGACGTTGTTATCAGTGGAAACATTGGTTCAAGCAAACGGATGGAATTTACTGCAATTGGCGATGGTGTAAACCTTGGTTCGCGCTTAGAAAGCATTACCAAACAGTACGGCTGTGACATTATCATCAGCGATAATACTCATGAACCTTGTAAAAATTTAGTATGGGCAAGAGAATTAGACTACATTCGCGTCAAAGGGCGCAAAGAACCAGTGTCAATATATGAACTTATCGGTTTGCGTGAAGAGAGCGTCAGCGGCGACAAACTAACGGCGATCGAACATTACCACAAAGGACGCGAATACTATATCAATCGTCAATTTAATTCAGCTAAAAACCAATTCGCTAAGGTATTGGAAATCCATGAACATGACAAAGCAGCAATCGTGCATCTAAAACGCTGTCACCATTGGTTGGAGAATCCCCTATCCGATAGCGAATGGGATGATGGTGTGTGGACTTTCAAAGAAAAGTAGTATTTTACTAATTGGTAATTACAATCAGAAGTCGGGTTTTTAGTTTAAATATCTGTTAGACAAGACAATTACTCCCTTCCCGGCAGAAGATTACCGATTTAAAAAAAACCTTACTAGACGCAGAGTACGCTTCTTGAAAAAGGTTTCATAGAAACAGGTAATTTTCTAGCAGGATAGGAGTATTCTAAAAACCCGACTTCTCAACCCAAAAAATCCACCACAGCTTGAGCAATAACTTCATTGCCATCAATGGCGATCGCGTTTTGAGAGCGTGGTGCTTCTAATGGCTGTTTGAGAAATTCCCAGGAACTCTCAAACAGTTCCGAAGGAGTCAAAATTTGATGATAATTATAATCTGATATCCCTTCTAT
>JBHJOU010000503.1:0-6846 GCA_050329355.1 Rivularia sp. (in: cyanobacteria) | reverse complement strand
CCCCATCTCCCCATCCCCCCATCTCCCCATCCCCTTGTCGTATTACTTAGGCTTCCTGCATCCAGCTAAACATAGCCCGTAAATCTTTGCCTACATTTTCAATTTGGTGTTCGGCTTCTTGACGACGCATAGCTGTAAAACCTGGTTTACCAGATTGATTTTCGGTAACGAAATCTCGCGCAAATTGCCCAGACTGAATTTCTTTGAGAATTTTACGCATTTCTGCTTTGGTTTGGTCGTTTACTATCCTCGGTCCTCTGGTATAGTCACCGTATTCAGCAGTATTTGAAATGCTATCGCGCATTTTCGCAAGTCCACCTTCTACAACTAAGTCAACAATCAATTTGACTTCGTGGAGACATTCAAAATAAGCTAATTCTGGTTGATAACCTGCTTCGACTAAGGTTTCAAAACCGGCTTTGATTAAAGCGCTCAAACCACCACATAATACTGCTTGTTCGCCGAATAAGTCGGTTTCGGTTTCTTCACGGAAGGTAGTTTCTAAAATACCCCCACGGGTTCCGCCGATACCTTTAGCGTAAGCCATCGCTTTATCCCGCGCTTGACCGGAATTATCTTGATAAACTGCAAATAAACAAGGTACTCCTTGTCCTTGTTCGTAAGTGCGACGTACTAAATGTCCCGGGCCTTTGGGCGCAACCATTACCACATCTACATTCTCAGGTGGTACAACTTGTCCGAAGTGAATATTAAATCCGTGAGCGAATGCTAAAACATTACCTTCTTCTAAATTAGGTTCAATTTCTTCTTTATAAACAGTTTTTTGTACTTCATCGGGTAGCAAAATCATGATAAAATCGGCAGCTTTCGCAGCGTCAGCCACACTTTTAACAGTCAATCCCCCTTGTTCGGCTTTAGCTGCGGACTTACTACCCGGATACAGTCCAACAATTACATTCATGCCACTATCTTTAAGATTAAGGGCGTGGGCGTGACCTTGAGAACCAAAGCCGATAATCGCTATGGTTTTTCCTGCTAAAAGGTCTAAATTAGCATCCGAATCGTAATACATCCGAGCCATAATTGCGTCTTCTGGGATAAGCATCCTGATTAATTGCAGACTTTTTATCTTACCGCAAAGTGGTTACTTAATTAATTACTAGTTTGTAATTCGTAATTTAAAGGAGTTGACAGTTAACTTTTAACCTCTAACCTCTAACCTTTGATCGCACCGCCCATCAACCATCCAACTGCTAACCCGATTGCGGCGATTCCGGTTAAACTTAACATTGCTGCATCAAAACTATTTAATGTATGTCGTAACTGTCTTGCGGCTTTATTAACAGTTAAAATTAAGTTGCAATACCAAACTAAATGAAAAGCTAATCGACCAAAACCAGTTATTATTAATACGGTGACAAAACATAATATAAAAGCTGGAGCTACAAATCCCCTGGTTTTACAGACAAAAACTAATAAAAATAGGAATAATAAAAAATTAAACCCTAAAAATAAGACAAGTAACGGACTAAAACTAGGTAGTTTTATGTAACATAAAGCAACAGCTAAAATAGTTTGGGAAGAAATTATAGAAAATACTAAGAATTTAGTACTTTTAAAAAAAATATAAACAATAGATGCTAATGGAAAAATAGCGAAATAAATTACTATTGTCTGCTTTAATAATGTTGGTTCTATAGAGAAAAATCTTGGCTTTACTGGGGATAAATTTATTACCCAACCGTTAAAGATAGAAATTATGAAAAATGAGGCTAGCCATCCCCAATTCATTAGTAAAGAATTTTTCGTAAATCTACGATAAGATTTATTATTATTTATGGTATTGAGTACGATTCTAAATGGTTGCATTAGTAGATGTTTTGGCTTTATTTTTCATTATTGAATTTACCAGCAAATCAAACACAAAAAATGATATCTAAAACACATATTCTTTTAATTCAATCTACAAAAAAGGCAACATTAAAATAACATAGATACAATTTAACTTAAGATTAATTTATTTTTAACCGATAATAGTTAAATAATTGATTCGGTTAAATTATCCAACTGTTTAGGAAAGTTTATCAATATTTTTGCAACAAAATATTGATAATAAATAATGTAAAAATCTTTACCTTTCCAGTAACTTTTATTTATATTGCAACGGTTACATACAAATAAAAGTACTAATGTTATAAAGTTTCTCTATCGATTTTTTGGACTTCTGCTGCGGATAATGTAATTTCAATAGCCTTGACTGAATCTTCAATACTGCTGGTTTTACTAGCACCAGGAATTGGTAAAATACAAGGCGATTTACTACGCAACCAAGCTAAAACGATGCAATACACCGATACGTTTTTTTCTGCGGCTAATTTTGTAATTGCCGGAATATCTGTTAAATTATCGTGACGACGACGACCACCGAAAGGACTCCAAGGAATAAAAGTTAAACCTTGATTTTCGCAATATTCCAGCACTCCGTCGATTTCTGGCTCTCTGTGCCAAGGATTATATTGATTTTGTACTGAAACGATATCAACTACATCCCGCGCTTGCTCGATTTGTTCTACTGAAAAATTGGAAACACCTATCTCACGAATCATCCCGGCTTCTTGAGCCTCTTTGGCTGGGGTAAGAGATGCTTCGATGGTGTAATCTGGGTCTGGTGAATGATATTGCCAAATGTCTATGGGTTTATTACCGCCTAAAGCTGCAAAACTAACTTCAATAGTTTCCCGTAGATGTTTTGGATTACCGTTACGAGCCCAGCTTTGATTCGGACGCATCAAACCTCCTTTTGTCGCAACAACAACATGGCTCGTATCGCGATCATAAGTTTGTAAAGCTTTGTAAATCAATCGCTCGTTATGATGTTTGTCCGATTCATCTTTACAGTAAGAGTCGGCAGTGTCGATAAAGGTAATCCCTAAATCCAAAGCACGATGAATAACATTAATTGATTCCGATTCGGTCGGACGGTCATAAACTGACATTGGCATTCCACCCAAACCGATCGCGCTTACAGAAACACCGCTTTTTCCAACTTGCGTGGTTTTCATACTTATAATTAAAATCCCCAGTGTCATTATTCATCTAACAGGTAAAGTGGGAATTTGAAAACCACCCAAAGGCTAAAATTTTAGTTTTTCATCACAAAAAATTCATAATTGGTAATTGGTAATTGGTAATTGGTAATGGGTAATGGGGAGTAGTAAAATATCACCTTTAACCTTGAAATATAATAAGTGTTAACACTGAAATTACATTGATAATTATGTTTATTATTTACACGAAGCTTGATAGGATATTTGTTACAAGCAAAGCAAGTTTATTTCTCACCCTTTTTTTAGGAAGTTTAATTTTTACAAGTTGTGGCTCTGCGTCTTACGATCAAACTAGTTCACCGCAAAGTATCGCTTCATCTGATGCAGTTCAAGAAGTTGCGGATGTTGCTCAAGCAACCAAAGAATTACCGACTAAAAAACCCCAGTTAATAAAAAAAGCCACAATCACCGTAATTGTTGATTCTTTAGAGAAAAGTGTTAATACAGTACAGCAAATTATCGAGCAACAAAAAGGCTATTTACTCAGTTTAGAGGAAACACAGCTTGATAGTTCCTATGCTTCTCGTCCTAGCGCTACAATTCAAATGCGAGTTCCACAAAATGTGTTGGAAACAACCCTTAATCAATTAGCCGAATTAGGAACCGTACAAAGTCGTAATATTAGCGCCGAAGATGTCGGAGAACAAATAGTAGATTTTCAAGCCAGATTAAGCAATTTACGCAGAACTGAAACTAATTTGCTCAAAATTATGGATAAATCCGGTTCTGTGAAAGATATTTTAAGTGTTGCTCAAGAACTTAGCAACGTGCGAGAACAAATTGAACAGATTACCGCTCAATTAAAAAGTTTACAAAATCAAGTTGCCTTCTCTACAATTACACTAAATTTACAAGCAGCAGTTTCAAGTACTAGTAATCAACCTGGATTACCTGCACAAATTCAAGATGCCTGGAATAGTTCTACTCGTTCTTTTGGTGAATTTACTGTAGGATTAATGAAATTAGGTATTTGGTTGCTCGTATACACTCCATATTTGTTAATTTTGATTGCTGCTGGCTACTTTCTCAAGCGTAAATTTCGTTCTTCACCAAGTGTTGTACCAACTCCACAGCCAAGAAATCCTGAAAATAATTAATAGGGAATTGGGAATAGTTAACTGTTAACTGAATTGATGTATTATTTTACATTGCTCAGGTTAAATTTATATATTTGCAAAAGAAGAAAAGTTCCGGACACACTTTGATAAATATTGAAATGTTCGGTAATTTGTTTTCTGAAAAATAATAGTTAAAAATTATAACAGTTATAAATCAATGCCCTATGCCTTATGCTCTATGCCCTATTACCGCTCATAAAAGTTTACGAAACAATAAAATAACTAAACTTTGTACTTTTTATCACGAAATAATGACCTTTAGGAATGTCAAGATATGTTTTAGCACAAGCGTATACAAACTCTTATGCCAGAATTACATCAATCAATCGCTCAGCACTACCACGAACGCACTAAATATGACCCAGAAACTATATCAGCCAAAAATAAAGGCTTAGACTGGGCTAAACAACCCGTACCATTCAAAGAGTACAAAATTGGTTCTACTTTCGATTTAAAACCTTATATCAAAGAAAAACCAGAGTCATTTGCTCACAATTCCCAAGCTCAATGGTGGCAAAGACTTTCCCGACTACTGTTTTGTAGTTACGGTTTGACTGCGAGAATGCCTTCGATGGGAAATACAGTGTACCTGCGTGCTGCACCTTCTGCGGGAGGTTTATATCCAGCGGAAATGTACTTGATTTCCAAAGGTACGCCGTTTTTACCTCCTGGTTTGTACAACTATCAATGTCGGACTCATTCCCTAATGCACTATTGGGAAAGTGATGTTTGGCAAAAGTTACAATCTGCTTGTCTGAAGAATTCTTCTTTAGAAAACACTCAGATCGCAATTGTGATTACTTCTGTTTTCTATCGTTCGGCTTGGCGTTATGAAGATAGGGCTTATCGTCGGATTTTTCTAGATACGGGACATCTTTTGGGTAATATCGAATTAGCTGGCGCACTCACCGGCTATCGTCCCCATTTAATTGGCGGTTTTGTCGATCAAGATGTCAACGAACTACTTTACATCGATTCTCAACTTGAAGGCGCGATCGCAGTTGTTGGTTTAGCGGATTTACAAGCTCCGGAGCAACATTCACCTAGTACCCGCACTGCTTTACCTTCTGCTACCGAAACCGATTATCCCCAAGTTCCTGACGGACAACTGCTCGATTATTTCCATTTAGCGACGCAGATTCAGCCAGGTACCACTGGTAAGTTGAATTTACCAGAAATCAAGCAAGACAAGTCCATCGAGGATAAATACAATTTTAGTTTTTGCGATAAAGTTTCAACCGCGACAAAACCCATTTACTGGGGTAAAAAGCTAGAAGATTTAGAGGAAACTATCCTCAAACGTCGTTCTACTCGCGCTTTCAATGGTGAAACTCTGCAATTCCATGAATTAAAGGCTTTACTCGATTTTACTTATCAACCCCAAAATTACATCAACCAAAATTTAGATAATTCTCCAGATTATTTCGATTTAAATCTAATTGAAACTTTTATCGCTGTTTCTGGTGTGGAAGGATTGGAAAGAGGTTGCTACTATTACGCTCCTAAAGCCCAAGAACTACGTCAAATACGCTTTAAAAATTTTCGCCGAGAGTTGCATTACCTCTGTTTAGGGCAGGATTTGGGACGAGATGCGGCTGCTGTAGTTTTTCATACTGCCGACTTGAAAACTGCTGTCGCTCAATATGGCGATCGCGTTTATCGCTATCTACATATGGATGCGGGTAAATTGGGACAAAGGCTTAATTTAAGTGCAGTTCACTTGGGTTTGGGTGTTAGCGGTATCGGTGGTTTTTTTGATGACAAGGTAAATGAAGTCCTCGGTATTCCTGCTTCGGAAGCCGTTTTGTATATCACGACTTTAGGAAGACCTAGATAACCCGGATAATTTAGATCAATTACTCACGATTTAGAGGTGCTGCCGATTCTTTGTAATTTCAAGCTTAATATTTGGGTTGATAATTAGCCGCAAATGTCAAAGCTTGTTGTTTAATTATTAAGCAATATTAAATTTTATTTTATTCAGAATCGGTATTATCTCTATCTCAGGGTTGCTTACGGGGAGGCACATCGACAATGACAATAAAGAGTAATTATTTCGGTTTAAATACACAGTTCTCAGATAATCCTTTAACCAAGTCACTTTGAGGTTACTAGATAATGACAGCTCAAGATAACTTTAAAATACGCCGGATAGCTACTATAAACGAGCGAATCAATAAATGTTTTGCAAGGAAATTTTTCCCCAAATCTAATTACACAAAACTGAGTTAAGGTGAAAAAAAGTTGATAAACATCACATAATATGAATTTTATTTATAGTTTAGGCGAAATCATCAAGTATTTTATGGGTAAAAATATCACCGTATATTCACATAGATTTTGTTGATTAGTTTTATTAATACCCACAAAAACAACATTTTTGAGTTATAACCTTTAAAATGAATTGTCAACCTGTAATATTACTTACCCAACTGACCTGAACATGAGTGTTCTAATCGGCACTCAAAGCCTTCTTTGCACTAATTGCGAGCTTCGATTATTCCCGAAGGATTAGCAAATATGCCGTTAGATTGTGTTTAACAGATGTAAAGTAAGACAATATTACTGAAAGGCATTTCCATCTAAGGATTAACTAATTTCGTAGTTTATCTAGTTTACGTGACAACTCAAAACTCAAATAAATTATTTGCTTTGACATT
>JBHJOU010000684.1:0-19371 GCA_050329355.1 Rivularia sp. (in: cyanobacteria) | reverse complement strand
TTTTAGGTTAGAAGAAAGGGACAAGATTATTCAGACCTTTAAGGATAATCATTCTTACAATTATTATGCTCCTTTAATAGAATTCCTTTTCATGAGCGGATGCAGACCATCCGAAGCTGTTGCTTTGCAATGGAAGCATATTTCAGATGACTTCAGAACAATACGATTTGAGCAAGCGGTAGTCGAAGCAGAGAACGGGCTAGTTTGCAAAAAAGGATTGAAGACTCAGAAAAAACGTTTATTTCCCGTCAATAGCAAACTTGCAGCACTTTTGGAGTCTATCAAGCCTGAAGATGCAACTGGCGAGACTAAAGTATTTCCTTCTCCTAAAGGTAAATGGATTGATGTCCATAACCTTACCAATAGAATATGGCGTTCGGTGCTTAAAGAATTAGATGGCACTATAGAGTATCGCAAACTTTATCAAACCAGGCATACTTTTATTACAGCAGCATTGGAAACACCGATTCCGACCCCAGACGGAAGAACGAAGATGCTTGATGCAAAGGATGTCGCTAAATTGGTTGGAACTAGTCCTAAAATGATTTACGAGCATTATGCTGGAGCAAGTAAGGAATTATTTGTGCCGGAGTTTTAGGTTATTCAAAGACGGTAAAAAATTTCAATTCGATAAATAATAAGCAGTTCAAACTCAAATATGACAACTAATATAGCTATTGCAGAAAATATTACTACTCTTCGTCAAGTTGAAGAGAAACTGGGTTTAAAACTTAGTGATGAGCGCCAATTTTTCACCGAATGGATGGCTGATTTACCTCAATTAAGTGAAGAGGAAGAAATTAGATTAGAACAAGTTCGACAAAATTATCTTTATCAAATAGGAGATGGAAGTCTTTTAGAAGAAACTATTAAAATGGTGGTACTTTCACCGTTACTGGAACTTGCAGGTTTCTATCAGTCACCTTATAGGTTTAAAACCGAAGTATCTGTTGAAATTGAAGCATTAGGAGATAACGAAGAAATTTTACGAGGACGTATTGATGCTTTAGTTTTACAGGGTAAATTGTGGATTGTACTAATAGAATCGAAGAAAACGACCTTTGATTTGGAATTAGCAATTCCCCAGACACTAGCTTATATGGCGGCTCATCCAAAACCAGAACAACCTCTTTACGGTATGATAACCAATGGTAGCAGCCATTTGTTTGTCAAAACTTTAGGCAAACAATATGGTGTTTCCGATTTGTTTTCAACTAGGTCGCAGTATAGAAATAACTTGAACGAAGTTTTAAGAATTCTCAAATATTTAGGGAGAATTATTACAGCATCTTAGAAAATAGTAAGATGATATATCGGTTAATTTTCGCCCTTATAGAGGAAAAGGTTTTCAATCTGGCTTCAACTACCACATCACTATATATCACAGTGCTTCCACTCTTTTCATATCCTCTTGCCTAGGCTGTGTACTTTGATGGAATTTGACCTTTCAGCTATTAACCTGGTGGGTAAATAAAGTTTGGTAAAGCAGGCTTTTAATTTAGTCCTGTGCAACCGAGGTGATTCTAAGTGGGTTTATTAATTGCACAGCCACATTATCCGAAATGATAATATGGTAAAAAGCTCTTTCTACAAAGATTATAGCTACTTAACTTATAGTACAGCTTGACTGCTGATGCAGATTATATAGCGAGCATATTTTTGACCATCGCTTAGAAAAAAAATTATTAAGCCCTCAATATTCAAGCTAGCAGCGTTTAGCTGATACGAATATCAGCTAAACGCTGCATCAAAACTAAACTATAGTAGTACTTATGTATTGCAAGCATAAGTCGAAAAATTTCAGCTTACTTTGCTTGAAAAGAAGCTGAATATTGCGTCTAAGGTAATAATTTATGTTGATTTGTAAAGACTAATGATTTAATGAGTAGGCTTTCCGGCATATAATAGCAAATGAATTTTATAAAGTTTTATTAATTTAATCAAAATTAAAGTGCCTTGAGAATTTTGAATAAAAAATAATACAAATCATGGCAAGAGGCGAAATTATAAGAAAATTATTTAAAGGCTTCTCGCAGAATAATCGAGAGGAATTTTATGCTGCTGCAATGGAGTTGATTCAAGAGGAGAGAGATAAAAATCATACCTTGCTTGCCAAAGATTTGGAAAAAATATTACAAGCTCCTCCTCGTAAATCAGCTTCTAATAATTCTCCTTGGAATGTTTATCCTGATGTACCAAAAGATAAAGATAGCGGACTTCCTTTAATCGATGTGAATTTCTATGAATTTACATGGGATAAAGTAGTTCTTTCAAACAATAATTTACAAATATTAGAAACAATATGTTTGGAGAATAGAAAGAAAGATATTCTGCACGCCCATGACTTGAAACCTAGCTCTAAGCTACTTTTTTGCGGTCCGCCAGGTTGCGGTAAAACACTTACGGCTAAGGTGTTATCAGGTGTTTTAAGCTTACCATTAGTGTATATAAACCTTCCTTCTGTTGTTTCCTCTTATCTTGGAGAAACGGCACTAAATTTAAAAAAAATTTTTGATTATATCCAAATAGGTGAATGGGTTGTATTGTTTGATGAATTTGATGCTATTGCTAAAGATAGAAATAGTTTAAATGAGCATGGCGAAATCAAGCGTTTAGTCAACAGTTTAATTCAAATTATAGATAATTCAAATAATAATAGTATCTTTATTGCTGCTACTAATTATGAATCTTTATTAGATGCTGCTATTTGGAGAAGATTCGATGAAGTTTTATTTTTTGATAAGCCTGACTTTGAATTAAGAAAAAATCTTCTAGAAAAGAAGTTGATTAGTATCAGGCATCAAGGTATCAATCTAGAAAAAATTGCATCTCGGCTTCAGGATGCGACAGGTGCTGATATTGAAAGAATATGCTCGGATGCGATAAAATCAGTAATTCTAAAAAGTCAAAATTTGCTTACGGCATCTGATTTAGAGGAAGCTTTACAACGTCATTTAGCAAGAATCCGTATAATAGAAACTTCAACAAATTTAATGGAGAAAAATGTAGATTGTTAAGATGAGCAATCAATATGACCATCTAGAACTTCCGACAATTAATATCAACCTACCAAGGCGTTCTAGACCTGGATTTGGTGGTGGGGAAAAAAGAGATAATCGTCAATCTCATGGCAAGAAACTTTTAAAGCAAGCTTCGTTGCTTATCAATCGTCCCTCCCAAGAAATCACTCCATTTGGTATTAATCCAGAGCTAATATTTAAGATAAAGTTAAGACGACAAGATAACCTAGAAGAAAAAAATCTTTCTTCTTTGGGTTTAAATCTATTATCTAAAGAATCAAAAGCGAAACAAGCTATTGTTGTATTTTCTTCAGATAAAGAATTAAAACAATTTCGGGACAAGTTAGCTTCCTACAGTGGTATTGCAAATAATGATTACGAATATGGATATTTAGATGCTATCGAAGACATTATTCCGCTAGAACCAGAAGATAGAATTGGCTGTTTGCTGAAATTAGAACCGCTACAATCTAATGAATTGGCATCCTTAGACCTTCAACTATGGCACACAGGTAATAAAGATGAGATGCAAGTTTACTTTAAAAAGCTCGATGAATTCTTACGCTCGTTTGAAGAATATCCTGGGATGAAAGTAACCGACACCTATATCAGCGATTATTTTTGCGATGCACGAGTAAAACTGAACAAAGAAATTTTAGAACTTCTCTTAACCGAAGATGCTGTCAAAGAAATAGATAGAAGACCATCACCAGCTTTTGAATCTCCAAAAGAAATACATATTCCCTTATGCGACATTCCAGATATTGTTTCTCCTCCTGAATCAGCTTGTGGAACTTTGGTGATTGATTCGGGTATTAATGGAGGTCATCCGCTTATAGGAGCAGTTTTGGGTGATGCTCAAGTTTTTCGCGACCCTGATGGTCATTTTATTAAGGGAGAAGCGGAAGATGGCGATACAAAAACGGGTGGACATGGAACCGGAGTAGCAAGCATTGCAATATATGGTGATGTTGGTCAATGTATTAAAGATAAAATATTTCAACCACAAACTTGGTTATTTTCGGCTCGCGTTACCAATGAAAATAACGAATATAACCCAGATTTTCTTTTGGATAAACAGTTAGAAGAAGCTATTACTTACTTTACAAGTAACTATCCGAATTGTAAGGTTATCAATATTTCTCTTGGTGATTCAAATTGCATTTATCGAGATGGTCAGAAACAGTTTCGGTTAGCTGCTAGAATCGATGAAATAGCGTATAAGTATCAGCATAGTAATATAGTATTTGTAATTGCTGCTGGCAATTATTATCACGATGCTGAATCTGAAGAATTAATTCGACAAGACTACCCAGAATATTTATTAAATGATGATGCTCGTATTATAGATCCAGGCACTTCTGCTATTGCGTTAACTGTTGGTTCTTTATCTATGGGTAAAGGAAGCACTCAATATCATGAAGATGCTTGTAGAAATGCAATTGCAAAAGTAGAAGGATATCCATCTCCTTTTACTAGGACTGGCTTTGGAGTAGATGGAATGATTAAACCCGAACTAGTAGATTTCGGAGGTGACTTTATTTTAAATAGGGATAGGGTTATTGAAAACGAAATAGGAGCTTCTGCAATTGTACTAGCCAAGGATTTTCAATCCGGTTCTTTGTTTAAAGCATATTCTGGAACAAGTTTTTCGACACCTCGCGTTTCAAATACTGTAACTCGTTTATTTTCTAAATATCCGGATGCTTCATCTAATTTGATTCGTGCTTTAAGTGCTAATGCAGCTAAATTACCTAAAGAAATACCGAAAGAATTACAAGGTAATGAAAATAAAAATAATCGCATAAAAATATATGGATACGGACAAACTAATTTTGCACAAGCAGCTTATTCTACTGATAATAATGTAGTTCTACTTGTTGATAATAAGAATATAGAAATTGGAAATTTTAAAATTTACGAAATTCCACCCCTACCGCTAGAATTTTTGGATACTAAAGGGGATAGAAGTATATCTGTTTGTTTGGCTTTTGACCCACCTACAAAACATACAAGAGGTGACTCGTATTTAGGGGTGACAATGGAATTTCAGTTGTTTAGGAATATTGACAGTGAAGATTTGAAGGCTGCTTTTATTAAGTCAACAAAAGAGAATCAAGATAACTCCGAAGAAATTGCCCAATTAACAATAGATGAGTTAAAAAAGAAATACGGCTCTAGTATCATAGTAAATTTACAACCAGGAATTAATTTAAGGAAAAAAGGAACTCTTCAGAAAGGAAAAGTTAATATTTCTTCTAAGTCATGGAAATATGATAATAAATCAATGTATTTGGTTGTCAGTTGCAACCGAAAATGGGCAAGAGAAGGCGAATTTGATACGCAAAGATATGCGTTGGTGATATCGGTTAGCCATTCTAATGCTGAAATTGACCTATACAATAAAATTAAAAATCGTATTAGTCCGCGATTGCGCGTTAGATAAGTCAATCAAAAGCAAGTATTCTGCTAAGTATTTTTTTAATATTTAGTAAAATAGAAGACAAGATTAGACTCGTCCATAAATTAAATTGGCTTAAAAAAGGAAGCTTTAATTAAAATTAATCTCTATAACGCTAAATCATTACTATAGTTAGCTCGTGGGTATTGAACAGTAAAATAAATAATATTTCTGCTCAAAATCGGAAATTATATTTTTTCGCCTCTAAACTATTAATAGCTAGGGCTTGCAGAAAAAGCCTGAAAAACTAAAATAGAGTCCACAAAGCCCGATAACAAGAGGTTTTGCAGCTTGACTCTTAAACTTATAATAATGTTTCGCGAAAGTACAAAAATTCTAAGCCAGTAGATACAGCAATTTTCGCTAGATGGGGCTGAAGTTTTTCCATTATAGAGGCAAACCCTTCGGCTTTCTGGGCATATTTCAAGGCTCGGTTTAATGCATCACCCACCTTATCATTCATCATCAATCATGACCTGACGGTCACGCTTCGCTAACACGATTTTAATCGTGAGTTATTATTCCCTCTTCCTTCATAAATATATATCAATAGTCATATTTTTTGAAAAGTCATTTTAAAAATTAAAATACTTCTTCCACCTCAAAGTAAGGTAAAACAACATAGTGATGATCTTCTTGTGGGTGTTGACCTACATTCAGAAAAAATTGGTCATCTCGCTCAACGCGAAACACAGTATGACCCTTTACAGCTAAACATAGGTTAGCACCAAGAAACTTATTTAACTGCTCTTTTCCTTTTTGAGAAAGAATAGCTACAATGCCACCACTTAAATTACCATTCTGTAGATTATTACAGGAAATCTCATAGGGAACTTGATTGTTGTTAAGTTGCCCCCATTCACGAGCATAAGCATCTATACGCTTTTGTCCCCATTCATTTGCGATCATCTGCTGACTCAAAAACAAGTCTCTTGGATCTAGAAACCATTGATAACGAATACTAGGAGGTAAATTAACTGTATCTACCTGAATATTTTGAATATATTGATTGGATTGAGGAGAGTTCATACTATTCAAAACATCCAATAATATTGGGTGTCTTGAATGCTTATTATTGCTCCCAAGTATATATAATTCCTCCTTGGCTCTTGTAAACCCTACATACAACTCTCTGGCACGACTTTCTAGTTGGTTCTTATCTACAAAACCATCTTCCAGTACAAAAACGTGACTAAATTCTGAACCTTTGGCACTATGGAAAGTAGACAAAACTACCTTCCCAGGTTGTACAGGACGAGCTTCTTCTAGGAGATATGCTATGTCCTCTTGCGTCATCTGTGAGCAACCAGACAAAGCTTGTAGTAATGCAGACCAAGCTGCATCGCGATCGCTGTAACCTAATTCTTGACGTAAGTATTCGAGATGGGATTGGGGATTATCAACACGCAAGCTAGGTTGTTCCCGTAATCGCTTGAGGATTGCTTGACCAACACGACTTTTAATGGGGCGCAAATCATCTTTTGTATTGTATAACTGGTAAGCCATATCTTGGTCATTTCCCCAATATTCTGGGAGAGCGTGCTGTAAAAAACGTAGGTCTTCCCAACGATGTGCCAAAACTGCTATCTTTTCGGCATAAATTTCCTCTGGTCGAGTTAAGATTTCGGCTATTTTATCTGCGATCCATTCAGCAGCATCGTACAAATGTCGATACTCACCCCAAAATACTTTTCCGGGTTCTTGAGTGTGAACCGATTGTATTCTCTCGTTGATACCCTTAAGCCTTTTTCCAGGAGGAATTGCTTTTTCAATAAAACAATTAGCAAAATCAACAATAGCCGGACGAGAACGATAATTTTGTGTTAAAGGAATTACAGCATCTTCTGGTACTTGATAATCTTGACGGAAACGGCGGATAAACTCGACACTTGCACCATTCCATTCGTACAAGTTTTGGTCATCATCACCCACAGCCATCAAAAAGCTTTTTTGGCTTTCATCTTCATCCTGACGATCAAATCCAGCTAATTTAGTAATCATCTGATATTGCAATTTGTCAATATCTTGGTATTCGTCTACCAAAATATATTGGTATCCCGGATGGTTTTCTTGTTGTTGAAGATGGTTGATAGCTTGCTCTAATAACCACCGAAAACGAGCTTCACCCTTAATTTCTTGAGGAACATCATTAGTTTTGAATTTTGTCAGCTTAGTTGCTAATGCATGAAAAGTTAAAGCATCTACCAGCGTTCCCGGTTTACCTAAAAGTTTGTGCAAACGTTTCCGCACTTGGGCAGCAGCTGTGCGATTATAAGCTAAAACAAGAATACGCTCTGGTGGGATACCTCTTGCTGATACCAAATAGCCTACACGACTAACAATTGTATGGGTTTTACCCGAACCTGGTCCTGCTAGTACCAATAAAGCGCGACTTTGGTCATCTGTAACAATCCGTTGTTGAGTTGGATTCAGGTTTTTGAGAATATTTTCTACAATTGGTGGATTATGAC
Organism: Rivularia sp. (in: cyanobacteria); assembly: GCA_050329355.1. Taxonomy (GTDB): domain Bacteria; phylum Cyanobacteriota; class Cyanobacteriia; order Cyanobacteriales; family Nostocaceae; genus Rivularia. The sequence continues at coordinate 11,419 of JBHJOU010000684.1, read as the reverse complement.
CGATTTTTCCGTAATGTTGACAAAATTCATCTAAGGAGAGGGTAAAGTAATCTTCTAAGATTTGAATGAGTTGTTTTTCACCTTGCATTCGGGTCTCTAAGACTTGACGCATAATATTAATGCGTTCATTTCGCTGTTTATAGTGTTCATTTAAAGGTTCGTACACTCCCTCAGACCAATTTTTCCGTTCTCCTGGAAGCAAACGGTAAAGCATTAAATTACTGACATCTCCCCTTCCCAAAACAACTACCCCAAGACGTTGCATAAAAACTAAAACTTTTAAAAGGTCTAGTTCTGCATATTTATGAGTATCAATGTATCTTTCTAACTCTGCTAAATCAAGAAGTTGGCTTTCTTCCGATTTCCATTTTTTGTCCTTAAATAACTTATCTAAAATATTTTCAACATGGTCAATGTGTTGCCATTGTTCTTCACACTTTTGGCTTGCTAACTTTAACCACTGAGTTAGTGTTTCCTCTTGTTTCAAAAATAAGCGAGTTGTATTACGGCTTTCTTTTTTATAAGAAGCTAATTTGAGTTGAGCTAAAATTTTCAGGGCATATGCAATATCTACTTTTTTATCTAATTTATCTAATTGTTCTTTTAAAACCTCTACATCTAGTAATATAGATTTTTCTGATTCTATTTCTGGTGATTCCGACTGTAACCATTCCAAAAAGCCTTGGGTGCTTGATTTAAACTGTTTCAGCTTTTTATCATATTGCTTGCCAAATTTAAAAGCGATTTTATATTCCCAATCTGCCAACTTTAACTTAACCAATTTACGGAGAGTATTAATTACCGATGCAGGTGACATTTCTGTTGCTAAAGATACTTCGCGTAAATCTATTTGAATACTCATTTGAGGTTTAATGAAACCAATATCAAACAAAAATGAAGCTAACTTATTCGCATCACCGCTTAATTGATTAATATCTTCTAAGTTAAGTTCTTGTTTCAAGCAAATATTTATATAGCAAGGGCAAGACTCTCCTTCCAGGATTAATTCTTTTTTTTCCAAATAGTAGATAGCAACTCGTGCTTGAGTCTCCAATATTTCTAAATCTTCTGGTTCTTCTAAGCCTAAAGGTTTTGCTAAATCCAAACAACTTATCCAAGCTTCTTCTTTATTTCTTACCAGGGGTCGAATTACATCCCAGCATTCCCGAAGTGCCTTAAAACTAATTTGCGATCGCCCTTGTTGTTCAAATATCCAGTTAAAGTCATCTGGATGCCAAAACAGATAAGCTGAACCTTTTTCTCCTTCATCACGGGCAAGCCGACCAATTTCTTGTAAATAAGCTTCTGGGGTAGCAGGTGGTGCAACATGAATAACAGTGTGCATACCTTTTCGGTCAATACCCATACCAAAAGCATTAGTTGCAACAACAACTTCTATTTCCTCGGCTTTAAAATCTTCAATGACCTGCTGTTTGTTAGGAATACGGGAGTGGAAATAGGTTGTTTTAAAATCAGCTTTATTTAGTTCTTCTGAATACTTCTGTGCCATACGGCGAGTAGGAACATAAACAATCGCAACTCCTAAATTAGAATACTTTTTGATATGTTCTTTTTGCTGTTTTTTCAAATAATCTATGGTTTTCTTGAGTCGCTGTGAATCTGGAATATCATTAACTGAATCAGGTCTTTCTACAATTTCTATATGAGTTGTGATTTCATTACGCCATTGAAAAGATTTTCCACCTGCTGGCAAACGCTTTAATGAACTTGAGCATAATCCATCAAGTTGCTTTACAGCAATTTCGAGGTCTTCAATCACTTTGAGTGTTGCCGTAGCAGTAACAAAACCCCAACGAATAGAATTATTCTGCTGTCGTTTTTTGTAAAATTTCTGAAGGTTTTGGGCAATTCGTAAAAAGTCTGGTCGAAAGTCGTATCCCCATTGAGACAAAGTATGAGCTTCATCAAGCACCCATAGATGAGGAAGACGATGTTTTAGAATACGTTGAATTCTTGGTTGCCGCAATCTCTCAGGAGATAGGTAAAGAATATCAACCTGCCCATTCCAAACGGCTTCAATAACGCAGCGTTGTTCTTCAAGAGATTGTGTACCTGTTAAAAGTTCTACCCGTTCAGCAAACTCAGATCGTTCTTGTTTTATTAGTTTATCTTTCAAGTTTTGTACTTGATCTGCCATCAATGCTTGAAGGGGAGAAACAATGATAGACAGACCTCGATAATATTTGGAAAGGATCAGTGCTGGAAGTTGGAAAATTATACTTTTACCTCCTCCAGTGGGCAAGATTCCTAAAGGAACTGTTTCTCCTTCCAGGAGTATTTGTGTAATTTCTTTTTGATGGGGGCGAAATTTCTTAAAGCCAAAGAAGTATTCTAGTTCATCGGAAAGTTTATCTTCATCCGACGGAAGTGGAAATGCATTCTTTTCTGCTTCACGAAAGCTTGGAAAATTACGCTCTAACCAATTTGGACGACGAGCTTCGGACTCATTTAACTGATACAGCCAATTTAGAAAGACTACCGCTCCTAAATTTTTGATGTTGTGCCTTGGTAATCCTTGGAGATAGTTTTGTAAAGCTGGAATGTTTAACATGGGCTGATGCTTCTGGAGCTTCTCCCATGCTCTTTGTTCTAAGCCTAAAAGTTCAGGAATAAGATTGCGGGGATAGCCTTGAGGAAGTAATTGCCACGCCCAATACCTTACAATCGAGGGCAAATCGCAGTCATGTTCGGATATATTTTTATAGACTGCATAACTTTCTTTAGCATCTTTTAGTGGATTATTCAGTTTTAGCTGTTTACGGTAAAGCTTGTTGAGCTTGTGTTGCGGTTTGCCAATAAGGAATAGGCAGGATAGTTCTAATGTATCGCAAATTTTGGCAGCTAATTCTGGTGGTTGTTGACGTTTCGCATACTCGTAAAGCTTGGGTATATCATGCCAGCGAATATTATGCCCAACAATAATTTCAGCTTGTTCAATCTTGTCTAAAACACGGTTTAAATTCGTGACAGTGATGGGTTCTTGATGATGTTCCTCTCCATCAGAATGAATCAAAGCTATTTCACAAAGTTTCCATTTGCCATTTTTTAGCTTTTGACGCTCAATATCAAGTAAAACACAACCTGAAGGTAGTGACTCATGAAAAGTTGCATTATTAGGCAAACAATTGGTTTTCATACTAGGAACTAATTTTTGTGAGCGGAGAGTGATGATGCTTGATAAATAATCCATCACTGCTTCTTAATTTTTATAGTTCCCAATTTCAAAAAAAAATAACAAAGTGCTTGACACTATTGCATCAATGGATTGCGATAACCCTCTCAGGGGCAACGCGAAAACGTATCGCACTTCCCAAAAATCCCTTACCGTCGCAGTTAAAGGTCTTATGGTAAATTCTTCCCGAGAAAAGACTTGTGCATTGCGACAAAAAGCTTTTTCTGCCGTCTTTCTCACCATCATCACAATTTCTGCCGCAGTTAATAACTTTGTTTCCCTCAACAATCTCAACCAATCCTTTTCACAAAAATCCAATCCCAGAAATATTTAGCCAAGTACAATTTAAAAATTTCATCTCTAATAATGATAAAACTTAAATATCAAATGATAATTCAACGGTGGGAAGAAGATAACTGTTTTTTTAGTAGGTTTTCCCGACTTTCCCGCACAAAAATGGTGTTCAGCGAAGCTACGGCTTACTCATGGCGAAACTTACGAAGAAGCTATTACTTAAAAGTGGAAGGAAACTTGCTGAAAACGGATTCCAATTCAGAATTTGAGCGCATAGTTCTCAACGAAATTTATCAACGAGGATATAAACTACCGGATGCTGCACAAGTATTAATCCCAGAAGCTAACTGTAAACCAGATTTTATTTATCATTTGGCAGAAATTGCTGTTTTCTGCGACGGTTCAGTTCACGATAATCCCGAACAAAGAAAGCAAGACACAATTGAACGAGATAACTTAAAACAGTGAACAGTAAACACTCTTAGTATGGTGAGGGATTTAAACCCGCCACCAACGCCGACCACCTTCTTTGTGGATGATATTAAGGAAGTGGAGGGGGAAGTGCGATCGCCCGATTGTAAGTCTTCGACCATCGCACCGCTGTATTACTAAATTGCGATAGCGTAAGTCCTACGGACGACCTTACGGTACGCGCAAGCGTGTCCCCTTGGGACTGTGCGAGTAAGGCTGTTCAGATCGCCCATGAGGGAGCTTTGACCATCGCCTCCTCAGTTCAATCAGCTTTTGTCTTCCTCAACTTCGACCCAAAGTTTATCAAGTCTGTCATTAATATAATCTAGATCGCACTCGTGCGATGAGCAAAGCTTCGTCGGGACGGCGATCGCTTAGCGTGTAGGTAAACACCTTACGTTATTTTGTTGAATCAAATAGGGCATAATATGAAATTAAAAAAGCTTTTGAGTTTGGCGATTATCTTTGTATTCTTAGGAAACACAAGCGCTTACGCTCAAAATAAAAGGTTAATGTATGAGGGATTTCGACAAGGCATTTCTTGGAAAGTATATTTACTCAATAAAAAATTAGCTCAAGAAATCAAGCTTGGTGGTGAAACGAGACGATTGTATTTAGTCGATTTAGAAATTAATAATAGTTACAGCGGTATTAAAAGAAGAACGGATTTAGTGCAATGCTCCGCTTCAGCACCATTTGTAGCATTTAAAGACGACAGCATACCGCAAACGGCAATTCTGCACTACATTAACCCTGGTGGAGAATGGGCTGGTTACAACCAAGATAGCCATCTACAATATTGGGTAATTTGTCACGATTTATGGAAACCGCTTGATTCCGATTTAAAACGATTAGCCAAACAATTTGGATATTCAACGCAACTTGAAAGTATGCAAGTAGAAATTCCATACGGGTTGATGGATAAATTGAAATAAAAATATTTGCTCGCCAGAGCCCGTGTTCACCGTTCATAATCGAAAAAAAAGCAAGTCTTTGGAGTCAAGACGTTGGAATTTAGGCATAGCACGACGGATAACTCGTAAAGTTCCAGCGAAACGGTCAGCGTAATGGAGCAATCCCAGCACTGCTTGCAGTTTGAAAGATTAATAATTTTACTGACCAATGTCCTAATAACCAGCCGTCTGTCTACTAAATTTTTGAGTACATCATGCATCGAATCTTTAGACCAAAAGCTCATGGCAATTACAAGACTTAACACCAACTGTGCTGGCAATGAGCGTCTTCGTTCTTGATCAGATCCTGTGTTGGCGATACACCGGAACGGTGTCGGCTAAGCCGCACCTGCGGTGAACGCCTATCGCCTAAAAAATTATAGAAAATAAAAGCGCTCCGTCTGGCGGTGTGGTCCTATGAATCATCAACAAAAATAATTTCCCGTAGCGAATATTTCTTACCCGAACATTTTTTGATCGGTTCCTCAACTCGAACGGAACGCATTAAAAAGCTCACAGTCTTTGTGTAAGCAAAACTTGGCGCATGAATTAATCTGAAAAATGAGCTTGCTGAAAGTGTCTTGAGAGCAGATTTTCTACGCGGCAATTTTTGCTCTAACTCAACACTCAACGTTTGTGCGATTGCATAAGCAAGCAACGGTGGAACGCTATTGCCTATAGCCTTATGAGCAGCAAGCTTACTCGTCCCAAACTCAAACCAGTCTGGAAAACTATGTAAACGGGCAGCTTCGCGAACTGTTATAACTCTCGCTTGTTCGTAGTGAATTGGACGAGAGGAAGTTCTGTTTCCACTTCCAGCACGTAATGTCGGGGAAAAACCATTTTTTGATAATCTGTAAGCCCAAGTTGTTGGTTCTTTCTTTCCTGGTAGGGTATCGGCGTATTTTTGCACAGTCGCAGTGTTATGTGCTGTTGCTCGACAACCGCTAATAATGTTTGTCGAGATTCTGGATTTCGAGGGAAATATACTTTCTAAATATTGAGCATATTCTCCTTTTTGACTGCACTCCCTCTTATCAGTATGAGATAAATTAGGAATATGATTTAGGTCAGAAAGTGCATCTCCAACACGAAATTTTTTATCGCTTTGAGTCGGTGGCGCTATAACCTTTTTATCAGTGTCACTTAATGCGTCTATAGCTAATAAAGAACCTACCCAGATACATCTTTTTCGCTTTTGAGGAACACCATAATCAGAAGCCGTTAACAACCATTTTGATAAATTATAATGTTCTGAAGTCAACGACCAAGCATTACCTGTAATACTCTCAAACTTCTTCGATTCGATAGCAGGAACATTCTCCATTACGAACATTTTAGGATTTAGCGCTACCACCAAATCGATGAATTTTATAACTAATTGACTCCGCTCATCATTGACATCTTGCTTACCAGCAACAGAAAAACCTTGACACGGAGGACCGCCAATAACTGCTGCAATCTCTCCATCCCAATCTGGATATTTATTTTGAATAATTTCTCTAATTTCTGCGGCTGAAATATCACTAATATCTCGACATAAAATTAACGTACCGGGGAAATTAAGGCGATATAGTTCCAATACTTTAGGATTATTATCTATGGCAACTGCGACTTCAAACCCAGCAGACTGAAAACCTAAGTCTAAACCGCGCACTCCACAAAATAAACTTATTACCAATTTCTTGCTTTTTGATAACATTTTCTTAAGAAAAAATAGGTTTAATTCTTATGAACATATTATATAATAAATTTGTAACTATATTAATATTATTAGTTATTTTTATTATTGAAATTATTCTCATTCCTCATTAAAACTTGATTAATAGCTTTTTGTCTTCGCCGTTGATAAGACAGCAATACAATTCCATCTCCATCGTTCCGACCACATTGAATATTGTTGTAATTTTGCAGTGTAGTAAGTATTTTGAGAGTTAGCACAAATTGAAAATAAACCGACTCGTGAATTACCTGCTTCAAGTTCTCCATTACTTTTACGAAAAGCCTCAACTCTTGCCCATAAAATAGCTTCTTTTCCTTCTAACCCTTTCTTCAAAGCATCAGCATATCTTTTAGGAAAAGCATCAGATACGCGAGGGGATGCCTGATTCCACTGGTCTAAATTATTGATAAATGCTTCAATATTTTGTTCGGGATTTATGCCAGCATTTTGAAGTATGTTAACTAATTTAGAAATACGGCTTCTGGTTCTTTTTAAACATAAAGCATCTGCATTTTTCAAATTCTTACCTCCTCTACCTTGGTCGCTACACCATCCTCTATTGAGAACCCCATTTCCTGGGTCAACATGACCTGAATAAAGCTTTGTTTTACTACCATCAATTTCACAGTTTCCTTCGGCTGCACAAATTGCTAATACACCAATAGAATAATTGTTAGCGAATAAATCGTTTAACTTCCCAGAATATGAAGCGTTAATTTCTGATATATTTTCTACGCCATCAGAAATAAACTTAATTGCTGGTTTACTTAGTGCAAAAGTTGTAATTAACAATAGTAATAGGATATTGAGTAAATCCCATTTGTATCCTAATTGAAGTGAATGTTTCATTGTAATTACGAATGCTTTTATATACTCGCAAATAACTATTCATGTAAATAAACATAATATTAGTAGCAAAGTACTAAGAAACAGGAATAGCTGTTTGACAATTAGTGGAAAACTACACCATAAATGCAAAGTTTTTTGAAGAATATTTGGTCGCCAAGGTGCTTTCGCTTTCATCTTTCCACCGTGAATTAGCCAGTGAGCAAAGAGGCAAAGTGGGAGTACATCTTTACCTAATTCCTCATGTCCTAAATGCCGATAGCCGACCCCTGTATGATGCATATTATATTTACCATATTTTCTAGTAGCATATTTGCCTATTCTGATCCAAGGAAACATCGAACATCTATTGCCAGATTGTTTTAGCCAGTGATAATGCTTACTTCTCCAAGCATCAGATTTTATGTACCAAGAATAATCGCTTGAAGAAAGATATTTTTTTGTTTTCATGGATAATTTTTCTCCTATTAAATGTTAAAAAATTAAGTTTTTTGCTTGGATAAAAGTTGTTGAAAAGATGAAATTGTTATCCGCTTGATAATCTATGTCTTGGTGTAAATAATTCATAAACTCTTGATGCCCTTTCGATGTACGTCCTACCGGGCATCCAGCACTCGCATTATCAACAAACTTTTGGTCGCTTCCACTGTGTTGATTTGCTCCAATTATTGAATATTCCTTTTTATCTCCTTTATCAACTTTGGAATTACGGTTATAATCACGAACTATATTTACTGGTGCAACTTGGACTAGCGCAATCTCACGACCTTTGTGTTTTCCAACACGCCAAGCCTTATACTGTCCTGGGACTTGTATTTGTGCAGCACCCTCCTGCTTCATCGGCTGCTTAGTATAATGATTTCCCGGTTCGATAGATGCGGACCAAGCTCCAATCACTCTGGGAGTCGGATTTACTTCAACTAAAAACCGCGAATCGTTAAATTGGTTGGGTGCATTTTCATTTTGTATCCCCGAAGGAAACATACCTTGGACGTAAAAAATGTTGTATCGGCGTTCTCCAGTTCGTATTTCCCAATTTTGGCTGCGTGCGTAATTGACAAGCGCAGCAGCTATTTTATCGGCTTCCTTTACTTGAAGGGAGGTAGTTGAAATACTGATGCCAATAATGCGATTTAGCTGAAGTTTACTTTCGACCCACTGGTTAATTCCGGGATGAATTATTGCGATAAGCGGAGCTTAACGCCTTCGGCGTAACGCCATCACCAAAGATGCCCCAAAACAACAAATACGCCCTCTTACCTGAGATAATCTAAATTTACGATATGCTTCCTCAGATGCCTTTATTTCTTGGTACTGAATTTCTAACGGGAGATATTTGAGTAACTCTTCGGATTGAAATGACATAAAGCATTCTTGTTATAAGCATCTAATAATATTCGACAATTTTCATGTCCTAAAGGTTGTTGAGTTTCTTGAGTAGAAGTGGGTAAGGATTCTGAATGCGTCAACTTTATGACAGCAGAACGAATATCGTTAGTAAGCGTTGCAATTAATGGTTGCATATTTGGGATTAAAGCAAACGAACCATATCCAGGACTTGCCATATCCATAACAAATACAACAAACACAGTACTGGTAATAAGAAAACTCGACGTAGGAACCCTCACCCAAGAGGAGTGAGGGAGTGAAGGAGGGAGGGGGTGAGGGAATTTATCGGATTTTTTGAACATTTCTAATTTACCTTTATTACTTTATTTTTCTCTCACTCTCTCACTCCCTCCCTCTCTCCCTCCTACTTCCTTTCTACAGATTGATATCCACCATCCCCAGTCCAAGTAGTCAAAGGTAAGGTAGTTGTCTGTTTTTGCTCTTTCACATCGACAGGTGATTGCTGCCAATTATTAGATTCAACAGTTTGTAATCGTACAGCCCTATCTAAACTATCTCCCGCACCTGTGGCAACTTGACCAAATCCATTCCAAACGCCGTTAGCGACAGGTTTACCAGCATTTACAACGCCATGACCGAATCGGACTGCTGTTGATGTATTTTGCGGTAATTGTCGAGGATTACGAGTTGCAATCAATCCTCCTAAAAAGAATTGAGTAACCCAGGAGCCAACAACTAAAGTACCGATACTCATGCTCCAAAAGGCAAATGAACGCCAAGGTTTAAAAGGGTTGGTATGATTGGCTACTGTACCCAAAGTACCAATCGCAGCGCCTGCTCCATTTTCCATTGCTGGGGTTACGCCACGGCTGCATTTTTGACCCCAATTATAGGCACTTCTGGCATAACGTCCGGCATTGTAAGCACGATTATTCCGCGAATATTGGTCGTTATAGCCGTCATCAAATTCTTCATAATGTGTATCTATGACGTTGGTATCTAATTGATGGCTTGAAGCCAGTTGTGGTAAATCTCTTTGGTACACTTGTTTTCTAGTCATTTTTATCTCCTAATTTAATGAATTAAAGTATCGGACACGAATCATTAGCTTTACTGATGGCTTTTGATGATTTTGTAATGATGAAATTCCTTGAGAATTATTGACCAGAGGAACTGCATTTGGGACAAAGTTTTGACCCGCAGCTAATAAAAATTGAGGTTTGGTGCGACGTTTTTTACTAGCCAACTCCCAAAAAACTAAACTTGATGTCCCCAATACTGCAATTACAGCACCACCAAATCGAAGAAAAGATTTTGCTGGTTCTGGCATTTCCACTTCTACAACTTGCTGCTGAGTGGAGTATGGTGTTGCTGATTGTTGGACGGTGTTACTGCTAAAACTACTGGCAAACATCCAACCTCCAAGGAATAAAGGAATGGGCGTAAATATTAATTTACTGGGCATTTTTACCCCCTATTGGTTTCGATAAGGGTTCTTGTTTACTTGATGGAGTAGTGGGGGTTGGTTCTGGTTTATCTTGCTGATAACCAGATATTTGTCCATCAGTAGGGCTTGCTTTATTTCCGAACCAATCTGTCTTCTCAAGTTCGGATGCAACCGGACTTAACCCTTTGACACGCAAAGCTTCCAACATAGCGGCTTTTACTTCTTCTACAGATAGCCGGGTATTTTGGGCAATTGTAACCAAGTTGAATCGCTGTGTTGTTTCTCGTCTACTATTCGAGATAATATTCAGCTTAACCAAACCGCTGGCTGCTAATTCTGCTGAGTCAATCGGAATTGTTACCCAGGAACCGCTACTTGGATCGACATATTTTAGTTCTGCTTCTTTACCTGACGCACCAAGATTAATCCGTTTTAGTGCTTCAATTTCAGAACCGTGATTAATTACTTCCTCGTGTTGGTTATAAGCCGGATTTTGGGGATTGTTTTGGCTGGCAATCATGCGATTACTATATCTCGCGCTCGCTTCCAACACCACAGCTTGTAATAAACCAGGATTGCTTACCAATCCAGAGCTATAATCATTGCGGGTCAAGTATTCTCGAAAGTTGCTATCAGCTGCATCTAAATTTTGGGATTTTTCCAAAAGTGTAGAATAAGCTTCTTGGGATGGGTTCATTTCTGATGAACGTTGACCTGAAAGAACTGTTGCGATAGCCCGGAGGGCGACGCTTCGCGTATCGCACTAATAACAACCAATATTACTGTTGCCACAAAAATCGACATCAACCAGGGATTAGTTAGCAAGGAATCTAAGCTTCCGGATTTAATACTATTTATTAACCCATGTGTTGCAGCACTATGTTGTACTTGCCCATGAGGATTTGGCACCCATATTTCATCAAAGTCATCTTCTGAAAGTTGATTGTTTTGATAATTCGGATGTTGATCTGAAGAAAGCATCGTTACTCAAAACCTCCTTTCTATAGTGCCTTAAGATAAGTACTGCAATAAGTCCTCCCAAAATAGTCCCGCCAATCCCACCAAGCATAATTTTGAAGAAAACTGGTTTTGGTGGAGAGGTAACACATACAGTAATTGTTGCAACGGTACAAGTTGTAGTT
>JBHJOU010000538.1:0-9579 GCA_050329355.1 Rivularia sp. (in: cyanobacteria) | reverse complement strand
ACCAGCGAACGCAGTTGATCTGGTTTCCAAGGCTTAGTAATGTACCGAAATACCTGACCAGAATTAATCGCATCAACTAAATCTTCGACATCAGTAAAGCCTGTAAGCAGAATCCGAATGGTATCCGGAAAACGCTCTACCGTAAGACCGAAAAATTCTGTACCGTTCATCTCTGGCATTCTTTGGTCAGAGATAATTACAGCCATTTCGCCTTCTTTGTCTAGAATCTCCAGAGCAGTACGAGCATCACTTGCCTTGTATACTTTAAATTCTCGCCTAAAAGTGCGGTAGAGTAAATCTAGGTTATCTAGCTCGTCATCTACCACCATTAATTTGAGTTTGCCTGCCTCAATGTCAGTCATAATTGACTTTTACTTTCATATATGTTGTCTAGGCAAGAATGTATAAATTTTAGCTTGCGCTCCAATTCAGCCTGGAACTAAAAGGTAGTTATTAACATCCCCCCACATTCTTAACATAAAATTAACTGTGCGGGTAGTAAATTTATCTCTAATATCCTTGAAAAATACTCAGAGAAACCTTAATTTCAACTTTATCCTACCAATCCCGAACGCAAAGCACGGACTGCTGCTTGAGTACGATCGTCAGCGCATAACTTGTTCAAAATATTGCGGACGTGAGTTTTCACAGTTCCCACCGTAATGTAGAGTCTTTCGGCGATAATGGCGTTACTACAACCTTCTACAATTAACTGCAATACTTCTAATTCTCTGTCAGTAAGAGTATAGGGATCAATACTGTCTTCTTCTCTAGCATTATTAAAGTCGTATTTTTCAGCAAATTTCTTAGCATCCGAAACTTGTGAACCTGGTGGATTTTCTTGTGCTTGCTGCAAAACAATCCGGGCGATCGCCGGGTCAATCCAAGAGTTACCATTGTGAGTATGGCGCACGGCTTCGAGCAAATTATCATATTTATCCTTCATGCAGTAGGAATCTGCACCAGCAGCGAAAGCAGCAAGCACGGCTTCTTTACTATCGCGCAAAGTCAAAATCAGGATTTTAGTTAGCAATCCCGGTGTTGTGGACTTGGCTTCTCTGGTTAATTCAATCCCATCAATATCGGGTAAACCAATATCTACAATTGCCACATCCGGTTGCAGCGCTTTTAATATTTTGAGTCCGTCGGTAGCATTATTTGCTTCTCCTACTACTTCAAAATCAACATTTCGCTGTAATGCTGTGCGAATACCCAAACGGGTGAGATCGTGATCTTCAATTAAAGCAACGCGAATTTTAGTCATGGTAACTTTCTGCCCGTTAAACTATTAACTGTAAAATTGAGTTTAATAAAAAGTCTATTAAGATACAGTTTCCTTTACATCTGTACTCTTAATGGCATAAAACTCACGAGGGATGGTTGATATCTTATCAATAAGGTATTCACAACCCATATAGCAAATACTATAAATATACAATCTGAGTTAAGTACGCCTGATAAAAAGAATCTAATACGGTTAGAGTTGAAATATACAACTATATTAATTAGAGTTCGTTAACTAATCCCCATAAGTAGTTAATCTTACCCTATCAATCGTATTTGTGTTTGAAAAGGTATAGGCTCCCAGTTGGACCCAAGTGTATTTTGATTACTCTTTTACCTCCTTTGTGAAAATTATACCGGCGTTTTGGAAGATGCTGTTAGTTTATTTGCAATGGCTTGTTTAATCGGGTATCTAAAAATACTACTTAAAATACAAAGTTTTAAAATATATGATTATCACAAATATTTAAGTATTTATAGTGACTTGTATGGCGATAAATATTTAGTAAGCTAAACTACAAATTATAATTAAAATAATTAATTTTGTGATTACAGCAATTAAATAAGCTATACCCACAAATGGAACACAAACAATTAAGGAACAAATTTGATAAACTAGCTTCGATAAAACTTGGTGTGAGGCGAATCTAGATTAGAGCATGATTAAACCGCCTAAAAAAATGTCGGTTTTGGGACTACCGATTCATTTAACGACAAATTACCCAGGCTACTTGTTAGAACGCTTGCAGCAGAGAATCGGAACTCATGTAGTGACGCTGAATGCAGAAATGACCATGCAAGCCGAGCGAAATGAAACTCTGGCGACTATAATCAAAGCTGCGGACTTAGTAATTCCCGACGGTGCTGGGATAGTTTTATATTTACGATTACTTTTAAAGCAAGATGTACGTCGAATTCCAGGAATTGAACTAGCAGAAGCAGTGTTGCGGGAAATTGGACAAAATTCTCCTGATTTAACAGTTTTTTTCTACGGAGGAAAACCCGGAACAGCAGCAGCAGCAGCACAATTCTGGCAAGAACAAATTCCCCATTTGAATATAGTCGGAACTCATTCAGGCTATCATTCCCCAGAAGAAGAACAACAACTGCACTCTACTGTGTCTCAACTACAACCGCAACTTATTTATGTGGGTTTGGGAGTACCGCGTCAAGAATTATGGATCGAACAAAACCGTCATTTGTGTCCCCAAGCTACTTGGATTGGTGTTGGTGGTAGTTTTGATATTTGGTCGGGAGCCAAAACTCGCGCTCCGGCTTGGTTGGGTGATAATAATTTAGAATGGCTATATCGTCTTTATCAAGAACCTTGGCGATGGCGACGGATGTTAGCTTTACCTAAATTTGCTTGGAAAGCCTTAATTTACGGTGTAAAAACCAAAGGTGCTTGAGTTTTTTTAGGAAAAGGGAGTAGGGAATTAGGAGTTAGGAGTTAGGAGTTAGTACGACCGGAATTTGTTGTAGAGACGTAGTACTGCTACGTCTGTTATTGAGTTAGTACCACCGGAGTAATGAATTTTGACCTTAGACCTTTAACCTTTAAGCTTTAAATAAAGATTTGATATTCCCAGGCTTGTTCTGGGAATACTTATTTTGTATTCAATTTTTTATTTAATCCCAATAAACCGCAATGTCGGCGATCGCGAATAACAACACAATTGATAAATCTACCGATTTTCCTCAAGAAAACAAAGGTAAAGACAATAGCAGTAATTTTATGGTTCAGCTGCGTTGTGTGACAAAAAGCTATGTTAATGCAGCAAATGCTTTAGTAGATGCTAACTTAAACATTAAGAAAGGGGAATTTGTATTTATTACTGGACCTAGTGGTTCTGGTAAGTCCACTCTGCTCAAACTGCTGTACGGTGAAGAATTAGCAACCCAAGGAGAGGTGATTGTTGACGATCGCAATGTGGCAAAATTACGTGGTGATGGTTTGTCTTTATTGCGACGACGCATTGGTATTGTTTTCCAAGACTACAAATTAATCCCTCAGCGAACGGTAAAGGAAAATATTTCTGTGGTTTTGCAAGCTCAAGGCTACACCCGCAAGGAAATTCAAAGACGTTTGGAACCTACTTTAAAGTTAGTCGGTTTACTGAGTAAAGCTAATTGTTTTCCCGATCATCTTTCTGGAGGAGAGCAACAACGGGTAAGTATGGCACGAGCAATTGTCGCAACTCCACCCTTGCTTTTAGCAGATGAACCAACTGGAAATCTAGATCCAGATAATTCTTGGCAAATAATCCAAATATTAAGTAAGTTAAATTCCTTTGGGGCTACAGTAATTGTTACTACCCATGACGAACACTTGGTAAGACGTTGCGATCGTCGAGTAGTAAAAGTATCTGATGGAAAAGTATATGAATAGTTAGGAGTGAGGAGTTAGGAGTTAGGAATTAGGAGTTAGGAGTTAGGAGTTAGGAGTTAGGAATTAGGAGTTAGGAGTTAGGAGTTAGGAGTGAGGAGTTAGATTTTCTTACCCATTACCTATTATCCATTTAATATAAAACACGATTTTTGACTTTAACAGACAAGGGTACTAAAGTGTTCATGTTTTTTGACACAGCTTTTGGTGCTGGTTCTAATGCTTGTAAGCTATCAAAAGCTGTATCTCTAATTGCTGCAACTGATTCCTTTGTTAGTAAAAGCTGCAAGCATTCAATAATATATTGCTTCGTGTCTGACTCAAGCTGTTGACGAGTTGCTAATTTTGTTAACTTACGCAAGCCAATCAAACGTTTGAGGGGATCTGTGTCTATTAAATAGTCCAACAACTGTTCTAATTCTTGTTGTTCTTGATTTCCATATAAACTTATGGGCAACCATGCTAATAAAATTAAAATTATTATAATTGCTAAACCTTGAGCGATCGCACCCGCAGCAATCCAAATGTTGTTGGAGTTTACGCAAATTGTTGCTGCGATATAAGTGCCTAAGCAAGCAAATAAACCACTAGTTACTGATAATACTAAACGTCCGCGAGTTGTTTGCAGAAAATTACTTGCTCGACACCAAAATCGAGACCAATCCCACTGGGGCATCGAATATACTAATAACATCACCAAACCCCCCGCACCACAAGAAAATAATAACTTGGGGTTCCACAAAACCATGGCAACGAGAATTGTCAGCAACCAAAGAAACTGGGCTGGGTTTCTATGTTGCAATATTCGTGCTTTTGTGGCTTGTGTCTTTAACTGCGGAAGTTCCTTGAATGGGGTATTTTTGATCAATTGCTGCCAAGAAGACGAAGCCAATTGCGACACGTTACTTACCTACCAATATTTAAGATTTACTGTTGGCTATAGTTTTCTATTAAAAAACTAGAATCTACAATAGTATTTACCAGATTTATCAGAAAATCTATCAGTAAAATTTGCTATTGGCAAGGTTAATAACGAAAACCTAAATCGTCAATGGTAAATTGACCATCGAAAGCCCGGAAGCTCACAGAATGAATATTCTGAGCCGATACGGATAATAAAACATTCGGGGCTATCCCTGAGTCGGAGTTAGCAAGATTACCGGAGGGTAATATCGCTTGATTTAACAGTTGGCGATCGCGATCGTAAGCGGATAATACCAATCGCTGGGAGCTGGTAACAAAAGCACTAACGAAATTGACGGGACGCACAAACGTCGCTTCTAACAATCCGCTATGGGGCGAACCCATTAATACTACTACACCAGAATGGGGCGGGAATGCCGGATTTGAAGGTTCGATGGCGATACAATTATGAAAAATTACGCCTCGACTTTCGTATTGACGTTCCACCACTTCAAAACACTTTAAATTATCTAGCTCTAAAAGAACACAATCAGCTAGAAGGGAATTTATTGTATCATTCTGCGGACATCTTAAATTTGAATAAGTTGGTGTATAACTTTGAGAATAATCATTAAGGTTGTTAAACTTAAACAAAGGCTCCTCAAGCGTTGGTACACCCGGTCGAATATAAGCCTGTTTTACCATTGCTCAGATAAAAATCAAAATTACTAATCATACAGAGAATAATTGCGTCTTTCCGGACTGCATTGGATTTAATTGCTTGCAAGCGACTCAATCAACAAGCAGTGTTCAGAACAATTACACTATCAGTGAGGAATGTTCTAAGTTTTGTTGACGTTCATTTCTATAAGTGATGTTTCTGATAGAGTATCATAAAATTTTCAACTATAACTTCCAATTAAAGTTAGATTAGATACCCGTAATAATTGCGAAAGTATAGTGCTTACAAGCTTAAAAATTTCATGTGGTGAAAAAATAAACACTAAATCTTTACAAGTAGCACCGTAAATTTACATCTACTTAATCTCTCTAAAGTAAGAAGTTATTATGTGAAGATTTAGCTGATAATTAAATTAAGGGTAAGTTGTAACTTGCGTAAGTAATGGATTGAATACCAAGTAACTCTCACCCACCCCACGCATAACGCGACACAATTAAGAAAAATACTTATGTTTCAGCCATTGGGATTTGAGCGTGACTCAGTAAATACATCGTTAGGTAGGATGATTTACTATACCAACACAGGGTTTCCTTGGCAGGATAAGGCTGGGAATACAGACAAAGAAACTTTGGTATTTCTACACGGATTTGGTGGTGGATCTTCTGCTTACGAATGGTCAAAAGTTTATCCAGCCTTTGCAGCAGAATATCGGATTATTGCCCCAGATTTAATTGGTTGGGGTGAGTCGGAACATCCAGAACGAAATTACCAAATTGACGATTACTTAACTACGATTGCGGAATTTTTGCAGCAAACCTGTGATGGTGCTGTTAAGGTAATTGCTTCTTCTCTAACCGCAGCATTTACAATTCGAGTTGCGATCGCTGATCCGAAATTATTCAAGTCTTTAATTCTAACTACTCCAGCAGGACTTTCTGATTTTGGTGAAAACTATTCCCGTAGCTTTTTCGCACAGTTAGTTAGTACACCAATTTTGGATAAATTGATTTATAGTACGGGGGTTGCTACTAGCGGTGGCATTCGTAGCTTTTTGGAGCAACGACAATTTGGTAGCTCCGATCGAGTTTATCAAGAAATTGTAGAAGCTTATTTAGAGTCTGCAAAACAACCTAATGCAGAATATGCGGCTTTGTCTTTTGTACGTGGAGATTTGTGCTTTGATTTATCGCAATATATTCAACAATTAACAATTCCTACAGCAATTATTTGGGGACAAAAATCGCAATTTACTGGGCCAGAAATCGGTCATCGTCTCGCACAAATGAATCCTCAAGCAATTAAAATTTTTCAACAATTAGACTCGGTTGGGCTAACACCTCAATTGGAATTACCTGGAGTCACAATTGGTTTAATTAAAAAGTTTATACCTTTGCTCTATACATAGTAATAAGTCATCAGCCATATTCTCCTGACTGATGACTTATAAAATTATAGACATGGGAAAGCTCCCTATAAATAACCCAAAAATATTATAAGTAAGAAGTAGAAGCACAAATAAAACTATTATTCAGACCGGAATTTAGCTCAACGCTAGCAGTCAAATTTTTGAAAAATAACCAAAACTAGAAATAATTTAGCTAGCTTTTGTACGCGAGTTTGTCACTACTAATTCAAACTCCCAGCCGGGAAGCTGCTGTACCGATCTACTAATCCTGCGTAAATCTTCAGAACCGTTACAAGTGAGATTTTGTCGGGTTCTCACTTTTGCAGCAACAACCTTTTTATCGTTTACAGCTATCAAATCAAGCGAACAATCAGCCAATACCCTAGGTAGCTTTTCCGGGGATGGATTGATGGTAACTGAATAACCTTGCTCACGATATTCTTTAGCAAGCTTTAGAAGTCGCCGATATTCTAATGGATTTTGATTGTCATGATAGCTCATATCTATTACTCAGAGTTGCTCCGGTGAAGTATCAATCGCTTTACTTATTATAGAGCAAACCCATCAAAATAGTACTGTTAAGTATATTGCAATTGGTTGCAGTTTTTATAAAAATGTTCCCTAAAGTCATGAAGTTTTAATAATAGTTTTTTATTTCAAAAATACTAAAAAATGCACTTTTTATAAAAAATAATCAGCGCATTTTACTAGTATTTTCTCACACTTATTTAAAATAAAATTCAAGGTAGATGCCTCTCTTATTATTCCTATTAAGATAAATCTCCAGGATCTGGTGCAGATTCTACTTTAATATGTAGAAATTCTTCACCGTTAGAAAATCCTTCCGCTAAAGCTGGAGAAATGCCTTTGATTCTAAAAGAACCGTTGAGGTTGCGACGACGACTGATGAAATCAGTAATCTGATAATCATCAACATAAATCAAACCATTTAAAGCATCCCTGACAGGCTTTACTATATTGTCACTGTCGGGAACGGCTGATTCGTCGCAGGGATCTGCATCATAATAATGCGTAATAATTACTTGGACATAATCTCCTAAAGGAGTTTTTTGATTCCAGGAAGATTCAGCAGTTTCACGAACTAATTTCTTCCAATCATTAACGCGCTTGCGTTCTTTTGCTTGGTGAGAAACTGGTTTACCAATTACTACAAATTCAAATGGCAGCATTGAGAAAATCTCGTAGATAAGTGTAAGCGTCAATTTGCTCGCATTCGATTATCTCGCAGCAGTCGTAGATACAATATTTACTCACAACTTCGAGGTTTCTATCACCTTGACCTGAAAATACAGATTGGGATTAATTTTTGGAATTAATTTGAAGAATGTGAGGAACAATAATTGTATTGACTTTTCGGTATCCAAACTCTATGATTATTCTGTGCTATTTAAGGATGTAAGGATTAATAACTAGTAAGATATACCATTAAACTTTTCGATTCATTTATTTATACCTTCTTCTATTCACACCCTTTTTATTTTGTCGTAAATGCGACCTTTTAATGACTTGTTCACACTTATAAGTTAACATACCAAAATATTAAATAACAACAGTTTTTGGTTACAGCATAGTTAAATTTAGCTATAATAATTAAACTTTGTACTGATAAAAACAATTAATTTAATTGGATATAAATTAGATTGCATTGTGTAGTGAAAAACAATGTGTTTTAGATTAACAAAATCCTAAATAATAACCCTCAGACTGTAAGTCTGGGGCTAAATAAACAAAGCCCACCTTTGTGGGCTAATTGTATAGATTTTTCAATAAAAATGGTGTTAGCTCAACTGCTTAACATACAGCAGTTTACAAGTAAATGAAATAAACCCCTCCCCTTGGCAAGGGCAGGGTGCCGTTAGGCGGGTGAGGTATTTGCGGTACCTCACTCAGATGAAATCTGCTGTATTTTATTGACTATCCGTGACTTCTATAACTTCAATTTATTTATCTTCAATTCTGACATCAATGACACTGGCATTGAAGTTGTAATTAAACCCTTCCAATTCAAATGGCATCCCAATTTTTACTTTACTATTACCTAAAACTGGTCCGCCGTCAGTGATTGTTGCTTTACCTGCTAAAGTTAAAAGCATATCTGTACTAAAAATATTTTCCCTAGGTTCCGGAATTAATTTAACGCTACCATCGGGTTGTGTAACGAGGATTTGTTTGGGCAATATTTCAATCGATTTAATGGGAATTTTACCGTAGGGTTGATTGCGGATGATCACGTTTGTTTCACCCCCTTCTTTAAATCCTTTGCTGGATAATCTCTCGATATCGCGTACTTTTAATCCCATGACAATCAAATCAACTTCCACAGGTTTTGTTGTGGTACCGACTTGAGCCACCGAACCAGTAGTACCCGGGAACAAAAATATACCTCCTATCACTAGTAAAATTACGAGTAAAGCACCAATATCTAAAATATTGAACTTACCAAATAACCGACCTTTGGAATCTAATATAGCCATAATTGATTTTTCCTATTTACAGAAGAATAGAAGATTGATATTCGCTTTCATGAAATAACTTACGATTTGTTGCCATGTCTAACAGCAAACCCATACTTAAGTCAAGCACACTAGATAACCGATTGTGCCATTACTTGATAACAAGCTTTCGGTGCAACTTATAACGCTATTATTCGTCCTATAATTTGTGTTCTTCGACAAATCTCCTTAAATTTAATGATGGAAAAGAAAAATTTTTATTTGAATTTTCGTTTTTTACAAAAACGATTCTTTTATTCCTTAATATCAGTAATTACAGCTATAAGTCTGTGCCTAGTTACACCTGCAATTGCGCGTGGTGTTTCTATATGGGACATAATCTTCCAAGGTGCCCAAATAATTCAACTTTCTAATATATCAGAACGCCAAGAAATTCAGCTTGGTA
>JBHJOU010000088.1:0-2347 GCA_050329355.1 Rivularia sp. (in: cyanobacteria) | reverse complement strand
GTAGAATCGGGTGGGATATTGCCGAAGAATGGGTCTGTTAATTTACCCATAGAATCTAAGGCTTTCATGAACATTTTAGTATGAGAAATTTCCCGCGTTAACAAGTGTACTAAAGTATCTTTAGTTCCTTGGTCTGGTGCTAATAAAATCAAGGATTCGTATGTAGTCCGCGCACCTGCTTCCGCTGCAATGTTTGCTCGTAAATCTCTAACTACGCTACCTCCTTCATTCAGGTAGGTTGCAGTCCAAGCTGAACCTTGAGAATCTAAAAAGTGAGGCCCTTGACCTCGGACTGCAAATAAAGTACTTTTGAATGCATCAGTTTGATCTACATTCTTAGTATGCATTTCGATCAGTTTACCAATCATTTCCAAATGGCTAAACTCTTCGGTAGCGATGTCTTGCAGCATATCTTTAATACCTGCATCTTCGGTATGAAAAGACTGTACCCAGTACTGTAAAGCCGCAGAAAGTTCACCAGTTGCACCACCAAATTGCTCTAATAAAAGTTGAGCGAAACGAGGGTTGGGTTCGTCAATTTTTACTTCTTTATTAATCAGTTCTTTTTTGTGGAAAAACATCTGCTACTCTTTATTCCTCTCTTTGTCGGATAATGTCGGATAATATCTATAAAATTCAGTTACTCAAATAAAACTCAGAGCCTGAATTTAAGTTTTCCTCTTTCTCCTATTGATGTTAATTTATCTTGCATAAATAAAACCTTTATCGTTGGATAGATTATTCAATTATTTTTTTATATAAAAAGAAGTAGTGCTAAGTAAAACGTCAGATTATTGACGATGATAATTTGATATATATCTCTAAGTTAAGGTTTTTTATTATTCCATTCAACTAAAATTACTTCTTTAGCTAGATTGTTTTTTTTTAAATTTTATAGAATATAGTAATAATCTGATAATATCTATACTCGTAAACCGCTACAAGTTGCTATGCACCGAAAAGCTTGTCTAATTTTTAACCCCGTTGCTGGTTCTAATAATTCCGAGCAAGATTTAGAAAGGATAAAAGAACTGTTGTCTTCTCAGTTTGAATTGGATATTCAATTTACTACAGAAGAAATTAGCGCCGATAAGTTAGCTGAAGAAGCAGTCAAGAAAGATTTTGAAATTATAATTGCTGCTGGTGGTGATGGTACTCTTTCAGAAACAGCTAGAGCGTTAGGAGAAACAACTATTCCTTTAGGAGTAATTCCCAGAGGGACTGCAAATGCTTTTGCTTCTGCTTTGGGGATTCCTGATACTTTGGATGAAGCTTGTGAAACGATTTTATCGGGTAAAACTCGTCGAATTGATATTGGTAAATGCAATGGTAGATTAATGACTTTGTTAGCTGGAATCGGGTTTGAAGCGGAAACTATAGAAAATGCTTCACGAGAAGCTAAACAACGCTGGGGTGCTTTAGCTTATTTGGTTTCCGGGATACAGCAATTACGGGAATTAGAATTATTTGAAGCCGAAATTGAAACCGATGACAAAATTATTCGGGTTTCTGCTGGTGCTTTAACTGTGGCAAATGCAGCACCACCCACATCAATATTAGCTCAAGGACCCGCAGGTATTCTTTACGACGACGGATTACTTGATGTTACCATTATTTCATCTAATACTTGGTCATCTGCGATCGCCGCTTCTTATCACTTATTCCAAACTGGTTTACGAGGAGATGCCGCACAACGTGATGACATCGGTTATTTACGCACGAAGCGCGTCAAAATCACCACAAATCCCCCACAAAAAATCGTTTTAGATGGTGAAATGATTGGTAATACACCTTTGGAAGTAGAATGTATTCCCGGTGGTTTAAGCGTGATTGTACCGATGTTACCTGCGGAAAAAATTTCCGAAAAGTTGGAAGGTTTACCCGATTTGGAAATTGAAAAGAAATCATCGACAATTACGGGAGATTAATAATATTAATATTAATATTAATATTCAACTTCAACTTTTATATCTTCAGATGGATAAATCATTGGGGGTTAACAACTTAGTATCTAGATTAGGGTAATATAATTTTTTAAGGATATTATTAATGAATAGCTTAGGACAGTTGCGAATTATCGGCGCATCTATAATGACTTTAGGTTTAGCAATTGGTGGAGCTATTCCATTAGTAAGTAATGCTCAAACTGCGCCACAGTCAACGTTTCCTGATGTACCAGCAGATTATTGGGCGCAACCATTTATCAGAGGTTTAGCAGAAAGAAATATTATAACTGGTTATCCCGACTGTACTTATAGACCAAAACAAGCTTTAGAAAGAGATGAATTTGCAGCGATAATTCGTAAAGCTTTTGACCAAGATAGAGAAAAACAAATTGAAAGTGGTT
>JBHJOU010000313.1:0-7707 GCA_050329355.1 Rivularia sp. (in: cyanobacteria) | reverse complement strand
ACAAATTTTAAATAATCTGCTTTGCCTTCAGAATCAATAACTAAGGTACCCTCGATTTTACCTTCTTTTCCAGGTTTGGTTTTAATTACCTCAGAAATTGGCTGTTTAATTTCAGAGTTAGGATAGCGTTGCCTAACTTCTTCAAACTGTTTTGCGAGAGTAACTGTTCTTGTATCTTGAGGTGAAATATTTGTGTTTTGATTTGTATTTTGATTTGTGTTTTCAGCCGGTGTTGATGGCTGATTTGGTAGTTCAATTCGTCTAGGGCCAGATTGTTCTTGTCCCCATTGCTGCAAACTTTGTCCTGCTAACGTTAAGTTATCACCCGGCTGCGGAATACTCCTGTTAACGGGTGCGATAAATTCTTCGGGGTTAACTGCTCTTGGTTGAGTTACAGCCCCATTAATATTGATATCTGGGTTAATTTGGGGATTAATAGCTACCATATCGTTACCCGATGTTGGAGGAAGCGGTGGTGGTGCTGGAATTCCAGCAAGTTCCGGGGGTAACGGTGCCGATTGTAGTGGAGGTATATCAGGTAAATTGTTAGGCGAAGATGTTATCGGCGCTGCATTTCTTTTTCTAGACGCTAATGGTGTGGGTTGTCCTAACTCAATATTCTGGTTAAAACGACGATAAGACCCGTCAGATTTTGCTTTAGCATTAAATGAAGAGTCAAAATTTGGCTGTGGAAGTATCGGTAAAGGCTGACTTTTTGGTAAGGAGGAGATATTTGGATTAACGGATGATTCTGGCAAAGATGGTATTATCACCTTTGTGGAATCGGGACTAGGGGGTATTGTATCTAAAGGAGTTGGCTGAACAGCAAAATTAGGTAGAGGAATTGCAGATTGTAGGGGAACCTGGGGCAATGCTGAAATTTGAGGGCTATTATTTTGGGGCAACCTACTTTGTTCTGCTTCAGATAATTCCATTACCCCAACACTTTTCGGGGATGCGTTTTGGTTTACTTTCGAGTCAACAGGCATCAAAGGCAGAATAAAAGCAATTGCGCCATGAATACCGACAGATGCGATGGCTGCTATTCCGGCTGGTTGGCTTAAAAATTCGGGTATATTTTTCAGTACTGAGACGTAAGACATGGCTATTATAGCTCACTTAACTTGGTTGCGGTTGACTAGCAATTTAATCTATCTGGCAATGTTTTCAGGCAATATTTTCAGGCAATAATTATTTGATTAAACTAACGTTTTTAGATGATTTAGATGCGCCCTCTACAAATCACTACTTCAAATCCGCAAATCCCATGATAGCAGGACTCAGAGTTATACAAACAGTTAATCGCCGCATCAATGCAAGAGCATATTATAAATGAAAACTGAATTGTACTCAGAAGTTGTGTTTTTTGATCGAGGACTTTGAAAATCATCACTTTTAAAACTGTATTTTTTAGCTTGACGGGAATAGATTATTTAAGTAAATATACTAACCCTCACTAATAGCTATATATATTTTTTACAATCTATTGGCGAGATTCCGGAAGTTTTTGTGTTTCAATGATTAGTCTTGATGACTGATCGATAGCTGATTGTCGTTCCCCTTGTTCTTAAGATTTCTCAAGTAAAATGGTTTGATAAAGATTAATTTACCAATCTTCAGCCAAAATTGAAACACTTTAAAATGTATTTGCAAAAATACTTTTCAAATACCAAGGCTGAGATAATTGTTAATTATAAATTATTTTCATCGATTAGCAATGCTTAGATAATACTAATTTTCGTGTTTACTTACGTATAAGTTATACATTATCTATACATTTACTTGTTTTTGCCAGTTTCACCAATTAAATTTCCCTACTCCAAGCACCCAAATGCCATTACCTACAGTTATTTTACCTGGATTTTTTGAAAGCGCCGCAGCTTATTCTAACTTAGAAAAATCATTGCAAAATTTGGGTTTTCCTACGCTTACAGTACCGCTACAAAGACAGGACTGGATAGCAACTGTGGGAGGAAGACCTGTAATCCCGATTTTACAGCAATTAGACTGCACGGTAAAAAGCATATTACAACAGTATGGTGTTTCTCAAGTTAATCTAATTGGTCACTCCGCAGGAGGTTGGATATCCCGTATCTATTTGGGAGAAGTACCTTATGGTAAGGGTAGCGCAAACTTGTTGACATGGAAAGCTCATCCCCAGGTTGCAACTCTGGTTACTTTGGGTACACCTCATATAAGCTTGGAACGGTGGACTCGTTCAAATCTGGATTTTGTAAATAATAATTATCCCGGAGCATTCTACGAAAACGTTCGTTACGTCTGTGTGGCAGGGAAAACCATTTTCGGACAAAGACGATTGGGAAATTGGTTAGCTTTCAGCAGCTATAAATTAACTTGTGGTAATGGTAACACTTGGGGTGATGGAATTACACCCATCGAAGCCGCTCATTTGAGTGGTGCAAATAATTTAATTATTGAAGGTGTAATGCATTCTCCTAGAAGCCCTCAAATTTGGTATGGTTCCCCAGAATCAATGGAAAATTGGGTCAAATACCTATCATAGTTGTATATTTTTTTAGCAAAAGTTAATATTTCTTAGTTAAAATTGTAATAAAAATAAGGATTTCCTGAGAGAGGAAGGTTTTATGCTTGTACAAGAAAGCCGATTTGACATGGTTATGCGGCGGACGGCAACGATTTTATCAGTAGTAATTGTGACTTTTGCTTTGATTGCCGCGACTACTGGAATTTTGTTGTCTATATATTATGAACCAGCTTCTGGCAGAGCTTACCAGTCATTGAAGATGATAACTGAAGAAATTCAGTATGGCTGGTTATTCCGTAAAGCTCACAATCTTGCCGGCAATGGAGTAATTATTGTTGCCTTAATTCAAATTGTGGTGATGTTTTTAGGCAGGAAGTTTACCAAAAGTTGGTATACAGCTTGGGTAAGTGGAATATTCTTGACCTTAGCCGTAATTGGATTGAGTTGGACTTCAATGATTTTGGGTTGGGATCAACTGGGATTTTGGCGATTTAGTATTGAGTTAGGAACCATTGAAGCCATTCCTTTGATCGGCGAGCAGTTAAGAGAAATTCTGATTGGTGGTAGTGGTGTTAGTACTTTGACCGTTCAAAGACTATATACCATACACAGTTATATTCTCTCTACCGCTGCGATTATTTTAGCCATAGTACATTTATTTAGCGTGCTGTGGGTTGAAAAACAAGTCAGTAAACCGAATTCAGAAGAATTAATTCAAGGTGTTGGAGCATCCGTCGCAGAAAGTTGAGATAGTCTCCCAATGGGAAGTTCTTCTACTTCCGGTAAATTTTCTAAAGAAAGACGAGTCGATTGGTTTCCACCAGACAAGCGTT
The DNA here is from genome assembly GCA_050329355.1 of Rivularia sp. (in: cyanobacteria). GTDB lineage: Bacteria > Cyanobacteriota > Cyanobacteriia > Cyanobacteriales > Nostocaceae > Rivularia. Next base: position 4,368 of record JBHJOU010000313.1, on the reverse strand, counting down.
TAAGTAAATCTGGTCTGGGGTCATGCAACAAGTAAATCAGGCGATCGCCAACTTCCCAAGTTTCAGTAGCAGCCATCATGTGGATTTTTTCGTCTCTTTCTACAAATAATGGTAGTAAGTCCCCAGTCCGGATTAATGCTTGTAACTGAATTTTTTGCAAAGAAAAACCAGGTTCTTTGAAGGTCATACTTCCTAGTTTGATTTGTTGATTGTTAAGATGTTGATTCCAAATTTTAATTTTGAAGTCTGGAAGAAAAGCTTGTAGAACTTTACTATTATTTTTGGTACTGGCTTGAGGGTCGCGGGGAAAGACTGCTAAAGCACGCGGTGGGTCAAATTCTTCTGCCGCTCGTTGAGCTAAAACAAAATTAACTTCACCATTTTTGGTCATAGCCAGAAAAGTACCTACAGAATCAAGTCCAGCTTCTTCTAAAACATTGGCATCTAAAGCACTGCTAGTTAAAACCCGGAGATTTTGCGCTTCTGCTTGCTGGCTTGCTTCTAGGTCTGTATCAATCATGACTACAGTTTCACCGCGTTCTTGGAAGAAGCGGGCAATTAGTAAACTTAAAGGATTGCAACCAACAATTACTGCTCCAGTTGCTTGTTTGGAAGTAATTCGCAGTAATCTAGCAACCCAGCCTGCTGTTAGTCCTTGACAAAAAACTGTCATCAAAATCGTTAGGAACACCAAGGCTTTGATAGCATCGCCACCATTGATACCGCGTTGCGTCAGTAAAATACCGAATAATGAAGCAACAGATGCTGAAACAATCCCTCTTGGGGCAACCCAGCTTAAAAACAGTTTCTGTCTCCAGTTGAGGTCGCTATTCCAGGTACATAAAAGAATGTTTATCGGTCGCACAACAAACATTAGCGCCAAAACGGTGAACAAACTACCCCAGCCCAAAGCGAACACGCTGGCAATAGATAAGTCAGCCGCTAATAAGATAAATAGTACAGAGATACAAAGAATTGTCAGTTGACCTTTAAAGTGGCGTAACAAACGTTCATCCGGTACAGAAGAGTTGGCAAATACTGCTCCTGCCATTACTGTTGTCATTAATCCCGATTCGCTGCGAATCATCTGAGCCAAAGTAAATAAGCCCCATACAGAAGCCAGCACCACCAGATTTTTCAATTCAAATGACAAGATATTGGCTCGCTTGAAAAATAAGCTGAGCAGCCAGCCACCCGCAGCACCAATCAAAGCCCCAATACCCAAGCGCACTAACAAGCCCGCGATCGCGCTTAAAGGGTCAGCATCGCCGTTCAAAATAGTATCAAGAACTACAACTGCAAGAATTGCTCCTACAGGGTCAATTAAAATGCCTTCTCCTTCCAAAAGCGTTGCTACTTGCCGGTCTACTTTTATTTGCTTGAGCAGTGGAGTTACCACTGTTGGACCTGTAACTACCACAATTGAAGCGTAGAGAAAAGCAATTGGCCAAGGAAATTCTCCTAGCCAATGAGCCGCCATGCTTCCGCCCATTAATGTAATTAAGGTTCCTAAAGTTACGAGCAATTGCAGGCTAGTAGAAACTCTGCCCAACTCTCGTAATTCTAAGTCCAGTCCGCCCTCAAATAAGATTATTGCCGTTGCCAGAGCAACAATTACTTCTAATCCAATGCCTAGCAAATGGGGATGTAATAAACCAATGCCATCCGAACCCAAAAAGATACCGAATAGCAGTAAAAAGACAATGCTAGGCACTTTCAGGTAAGCAGCCAGCACTTGGGCGCTGATGCCTGCAACGACAGCAATCACCACTTGCAAGGTGATGTCAAAAGATGCTTCCATGTTGGAGATTTTGAGCCGTGTTTTTCAAAATCTTTTGTTAAGAATAGTAAATATTAAACTCTATAAATCAAAGGTTCGTACACCTCATTTGTTGTCGAACTGTTAAGTTTTTCCTAAGAATGGCTATCTTACACCATTTTGTTAGTTTTTGTACAATCTCTCCCAAACCGATTCGGAAGTAAACTGTATTTTAGGAAGTATATTTGTATTGCGAAAACAAATAATAAAACAATAGCTCCAAACTATTTACTTTTAATCACTTTAACCTGCTGTTCCCAATATGGGGACTAATTAAGTAATCATCAAGATTTTTTTTGCCCAAAGCTATTGACATTTTCCCAGGAACTCGTTAAATTAATAAAAGTTCAAAACACAGGCCCCCATCGTCTAGAGGCCTAGGACACCTCCCTTTCACGGAGGCGACAGGGATTCGAATTCCCTTGGGGGTATTTATAGATGAAATTACTAAGTAAATTGTGAGATAATTTTGAAAGGTAGAATTCACTTGAATCTCTACCTTTTCGATTAACTCGCTAATTCTTCTACACGTTGACGAATAGCTAAAAGATTGGATTGCATATCTTGAGAAAGGCGAGGTTCGATAATTCTGATCGGCATAGTTAATTTAGGCCATACTTTGACCGTATAACAAAGTAACGTGCCAGTCTGACTATCCAAAACACAGCTATTTAAACGCCAACTACCGCTAAAATCTTTAAAATCTCCTTCTACCATGCGGAAACTAATGAGTTCTGGAAAAGATTCTTCCAAGTCTAGAACTACTCGTGCAGAAAAATTCAGCTTTAGCAAGCGTTGGGAACCTATTTGTTCTAGACGAATTCCGCCGTTGGGATGTTCTAATTTACGAGAACAAGCAAGGCTAGGGACAAATTCAGCTAAAGATTGATAATCAGTCAATACTTGCCAAACCGTTTCTACAGAATGAGGGATTTGAATTTTAGCGGTAATTTGTCGCTGACGTTCTGCAACTTTTTCAACTTCAACCGTAACAGATTGTAAATCGAAATTTTTACTGTTATTCCCTGGGAAATTTGAATCGGATTGTGGGGTGTTTTGTTCTTTAATCATGAAAGTTCATTTACTTCGGTATCATCAGAAAACTGAGGTAAAGTTAAAGTAAAGCAAATTTTGCTTAACTCGGAATTCTCTATAGAAGTACTTTCTACGGTTATTGTGCCATTGAGATGCTGTATCAAAGACTTAACCAAAGCTAATCCCAATCCGGTACCTGGAGTCCATCGACCTCTACCTCGGCGGAATTTATCAAATATGAAGGTGGCTTCCTCTTCAGATATACCACGTCCAACGTTGATTACCTGAATTTGGATTTGATTGGCTTGTGTTTCGCAAATTTGGGTAACTTGTAGTTCTACAGAGCTATCGTGTTCAGAATACTTATAAGTGTTTGTCAGTAATTCTTGGAGAATACGGTCAAAACTTTCTACTTCAGTTTGCAGCTTGAGTTCTTCGGGGGGTAAATAAACAGAAATACTCAACCCTTTTTCGGCTAATTTCTGCTCAAAAGATGCTGCTACAGCTTGAATTTTTGTATTTAGATCAACTGTTTCAAACTGTGGACGTTCTTGATGGCTTTCTAGCTTCTGGAGTGTAAGCAAGTCATTAATCAAATTAATTTCCTTAGTACATTCCTGCTCTAGAATATCTAAATATCTGGCTTGACGGTCGGGTTGAATATCCGGGTGACGTAAATTACGCAACGCCATACGCATATTTGTTAAAGGATAGCGCAAACGGTCGCTCATGTTGCTCAAAAATTCATCTTTAAGTTCGTTAAGTTCCCGCAATTGCTGGACGTATTGTCGGGTTCTCTCGTATAACTTAGCTTGAACTTCCAAACTGCGTTGTAGTTGAGCAGTACGTTCATCTACTAGAGTTTGTACTTGTTTGAGCGTTTGCGTCTGAATAATCGCGTTACTAATTTGAACGCAAACCATTTCCACAATATTTAATTCAGCCTCCTGCCAATTGCGACGTTGCCTTTGCTGTAGTACTAAAAATCCTAGTACTTTGCCTTGGCTTTCTAAAGGCATTAGCATCACTGCTGGTAGCTTGTCTAAAACAAATATCGGAGCAATGGTAGAAGTATCTTTACGCCGATCTGAATTATCATTTATAGTTACAGGCTTAGATGCTTTAAAAGCACGTTGAGATATACCGCAGTCCGCAAGCCAAAAAGATTCTTCTATAGATTTCAACTGATCGCACAGCGAAGAATCCGTTTGTCTACACCATTCACTAACAACGGTTGCTTTCGCTTTGGGAATTTGCGTCTTATTACGAATCCTAAATAAAGGGTCTGAATATTTTAATAATATTAATAAACCACGATCGGCTCCTAAAGCTTCAGCCGTAGAGGAGACAACCAACTGAAGCATTTGGCTAAATTCCAAATTGCTGCGGTTGAGTATGGTTAATTGCTGAATCAAACTTTGGTGCTGTTCGCTTTTTCGTACCTGCTGCTTTTGTGAAGAAATTACCCTTGCTTGTGCTATCTGAGCAAAAGCGATCGCGCAGCAAGATTCTAC
>JBHJOU010000907.1:0-6254 GCA_050329355.1 Rivularia sp. (in: cyanobacteria) | reverse complement strand
ACATTTTCAACTAATACAACATAGGCAATATTTCCCCGGATTTCTGTGGAAATGATATCTGTATTGATCTCTATATAAGGAGTATTTTTAAAAATGCTTACCCAAGAATTGCTGACTTGTTTCCAACCACGCAGTATACTCCATCCTGGATGAACACAAAGGCTACTATCTTTTTGAACCCATACTTCACTCATTGCATCAATATCTTTCTTCTCAAAAGCGCGATAAAATGCTTCATTTACTGCTAAGACGGATGAACGTTGCTCAGTCATAGTTCATAGTTGACATTTGACAGTTGACGGCTGATATCCACATAACCACTAACAATTATTTGTTTTTACTTCACCAATTGTTTGCAATAATTGTTTGGCAGTGTAAGGTTTGGATAAAAAAGCTTTGATACCCATATCGGTAATTGCGTTAACTTTATCGTTAGAAACTAATCCACTAACCGCAATAATTTTGACTTGAGGATTAATTTTTTGTAGTGTGCGGATAGTTGTTAATCCATCCATTGCTGGCATAATTATATCTGTTAAAACAACAGATATTTTATCTCTATGTTCTGCATACAAAGCGATTGCTTCAATACCATCACTAGCTGTGATTGCTTTATAATTATAACTTTCTAATGAAGTTTTTGTAATATCTCGAATCGAATCTTCATCATCTACAACCAAAATTAATTCTCCTTCTCCTGTAGGGAAATCTATTTCTACTTCTTCGGGAATTCCTTTTACCTCTTGTGCTGGTAAATATATTTGAAAATTACTTCCTTGATTCAGATTGCTTTGTACGTTAATAAATCCACCGTGACTTTTGACAATACCTAGTACTGTTGAAAGACCTAATCCGGTACCTTTTCCTAGTTCTTTAGTAGTAAAAAATGGTTCAAAAACTCTATCTAATATTTCTGGGGAAATACCAACTCCAGTATCGGCTACAGATATGATTATATAAGAACCCAATTTTGCATCAAGATGCATTTGAGCATAATTTTTATCTACGATAAAATTGGTTGCAGAAATTGTTAATTTACCACCGTTTGGCATTGCATCACGAGCATTTACACATAAGTTCATCATTACTTGATGTAGTTGAGTTGAATCTCCAGAAATCATCCACAGATTTTGCGGTATTTCGTCGGAGACTTGAATTGTTTTGGGAAATGTTTCTCTAATGACTTGCTTGATTTCATTGATTAAATGCTTTGGTTGTAGTAAAGTGCGATCGCCTTCTACTCCACGGGTAAAAGCTAGCACTTGTTTAACTAAGTTGGCTCCCCGTTTGGCATTACTGATTAATATTGGTAAAAGTTTTTTACTACGCTCATCATGTAATTGCGATTCTAATAGTTGTGCTGTCATTAAAATCGGTGCTAGTACGTTGTTAAGATCATGAGCGATACCGCTAGCTAATGTGCCGATACTTTCTAATCTCTGAGCGCGAAAAAATTGCGATTCTAATAATTTTTTTTGGGTAATATCAGTATTAACGACTAGAATAGATTGCGCTTTATTCTCAAATTCTTTTAAAAGTGTCCAGCGACTTTCAAGGGTAATTTCTTTACCAAATTTTGTAGTTTGATGAAGTTCTCCTTCCCAGGAACCGTTTTTTATTAAAGTATTAATAGCCGATTGGATGACAGATATTTTCTTTTCTTGCCAAAGTTCTGCTGTTTTTTTACCGATAGCTTGATTTTTATGACAACCATAAAGACGTTCGGCTGCTTTGTTCCAATATAATATTTTATTATCTAAATCCCGTACAAAGATTGCATCTGTAGCAACATCAAGTAATGCTGCTTGTTCGCGAATTTTTTGCTCGGTTTGTTTTCTTTCTAAAGCGTAGCGAATTGAACGCTCTAATAAAGGTGCATTTAACTGACTTTTTTCTAAATAATCCGCTGCACCAGCTTTCATTGCTTCGATATCTATCTCTCTATCTCCTCTACCAGTCAGCAAAATAATCGGAGAAGAACATCCGCATTCTATGGAGAAGCGCAACAGTTTTAATCCGTTTTCTGCTCCTAAACGGTAATCTAAGAGATAAATATCATGTCGCTTACAAGCTATGACATCTTTTGCGATTAAATAATTATCTATCCATTCTAATTCGCACTCACCTAACTTAAATTCGCTCAACCAATCGCGAATTAAAATATAATCGTCCTCATCATCATCTACTAGCAAAACTTTGATGGGATTGCTATCCATAGTTTACTCCCCACCGTTTAATATGGTAGTTCTACAATCTCAAACCAATATTTTCCTATAGTTTTCATAACTTCAACCAAAGAGGTAAAGGTTACTGGTTTAATAATAAAAGAATTTGCACCCAAATTATATGAAAGATCAATATCTTCTTCTGATGAAGAAGTTGTTAGTACTACGACAGGAATATGTTTGAAAGTAGGGTTGACTTTTATTTCCACAAGTGCTTCACGGCCATCTTTTTTAGGCATATTTAAATCTAATAAAATCAAAGCTGGAGGTGGTGCATTTTCAGGGTTTACATATTTTCCGCGCTGATACAAATAATCCATTAATTCCTCACCATCTTTAACAAAGTGTATTTGATGTTGCCAACGACTTTCTGTTAAAGCTTCGCGAGCTAACATACAGTCATCTTCGTCATCATCAGCCATCAATATTGTGATGCTTGTTTGCCGATCCTCCACTAGTTATTTTCTCCTTTACGCTGGTTGCGGAATAAATAAATTATTAAATTGCAACAAAACTTGCAATAATCTTCACTCTTTGTATCCCACATTCGTGATAACGGTTATGATAAACCTTTTTTGAGGCTGTAGAGACGCGAAATTTGGCATCTCTACATCTTAACTGAACCAAAATCCGATATAACCTAACCCATCTACCCGTTTATAGTATATTCGGTATATTTGCCTAAAGATAACTTAAAGTTAATATCATATCCCCTCAATCAACTTGAGACAGCCAAGTTTTGTTTTTAATTCTTTCACAAATCGGATGTATGGTTTCTACTTTTGGTTGTGATGTATCTTGATGCCATTTTTGCCATATTTCGGCTGCAAGAATCGAAAATTGTTCTCGTACTTGAAACCAAGTTGGATTGTCTTCTCTACTGTATAAATCGCAAAGTAACTCTAAAACTTTTTCTGAAGTATTATTACTGATGGGATTGAGTTTCTTTTTGTTTGCTTCAATCAATTTATCTGATTCTGAAAACACTCTGCTCAATCCTTCTTTAATACTTAAATTGCTGAGTGTTTCAGAACATCTCGATATATTAAATAAAGCATCGCAAATTCGCCGATTTAAACCCAAATATGTAGAGCCTTTCAAGGCTTGAAGAAACTTTTCTAAGGCTGCAATATTATCATGCTCAATTAATAGTAAATATTCCCCATCAAGTAAATTTATTTCCGATAGTACTGCTTGACAAAAATTATCGTAATGACCTGTTGTTAAATCAGTTTTAGCCAGTTTTTCTGATAATTTTAAAGCCTGTAAAGATAATTTACTGTCTCCAAGTCTAACCCAAACTCTTCCTGCTAAAGCTATCCATCTAGCTACGCGCTGAATTAAGCCAATACGTAATGCGTAATATGCAGCTTTGAGAAAATTGTTTGCTGCTTCTTCTAAAGTAGTTCTATTCTCGGAAACGTAAAAATACATTCTAGCTGCATTTCCGTGAATTTCTGATAATGATTCATACACATCCAATCCAGCATCTTTATAACAAGAATTTGTATTGATAATACCTCTAATTTTATGTTTCCATCCGCTTAATTCTAGCCAATTATTTTTACAGTTATCTGCAAATAAATCTGGATTTTGTCCGCAAGAAAGGTCGTATAAATAAATTTCTGAACGAATTAATGCTTCGATGGGAGCAATCTCATTTCTATCTACATATATCTGAAAAATATCAATATTTTCCACAGCTTCTCTAAGTTCTTTAATCAAGTATTTGGCATTAATCATATTACCTTGAAAAATTGATAGTCTCAATTCCAATCGCTTTGCTAAACAGTAACAACGGTAAAAATTTAGTCGATAGGTAAAGTAAATATCTTCACGAGGAATATCTAATAAATGTTTTTTCGCTTGTTCAGCAATTTTTTTGATTTCCGATAACTGACATCCTTCATCTAAGAATTGAAAGTTGTGGAAGGCTTTTCTAACTTGAGTAAGTCGCTTTCTCAATTCCGAAAGATTTCGACAAGCTGATATATATATATTATTATCAAGTTTGTTATTTTGTCTTTGATCCGCAAACCATTGTTTTACAGCACAAACAATTGCTTGTAACATCACAATCATTGAATCTCTATCAACCCAAATACCTTGATATTGCTGTTTATCTCCTAAAATTACTGTTGTTTCCACTAAAGAATGGATATTACTATCAAGAGTATTTGTCGATATAGTTAGTAAAATATCTTCCTTCAAACCCATATTCAAAGTACAAGCACTAATAGCGTTTTCAACCATAGTGTTGCTAGATGTATATATCCACTGCAAAAGTTCGCGATTCTCGCTATTATCACCAAAATTACAGGTAACTATCGCCATCACCACGGGCTGAAGGGAATCTAAAATTCGAGTCTGGGAGGTTTCTTGGAGCGATAAACCGGGAGTTTGCAACTTGTACTCCGCATCAAAGGCAATTTCTTCCAAAAGAGAATAAACGTCACAGTATTCGTCTGTATAATCAATCGAGCGAGATAAAGTCTGAAATTCCAACTTTTTAATTCTGGCATGAAGCGAATTTTCATGTGATGTTCTCTGCTTAATTAAGATACTCAGAAACAGCGCGATCGCTTCTTTACGGCTAAATTTTGTTTTACCACCATTATGCAAATTTTTTTGAGCTGCTTCGAGTTTTTCGATCATCTCTAACTTTAACTTTAATCCCAAAGTCGGATGAGGTTCGCCAAGTTTTTTGATCAATGCTTTTAAAGCATCTTGATCTTGGTAAGAATTGTCAAAAAATTTTGTACTAGCAATAGTTAGTTTGTTACTAGTAATCGTCAAAATCTCCCTGGCTGTAGGAAGCAAATCTTCAAATTCCAAAAGCTCAAGTAATGTAACTATCTGATCAATATGAAAAAACCTTTCTGGGGTAACACGAATACTTTGATTTTTATCAGGTAAAAAACCAGCAGACTCTAACAGTTCGTCAGCACCAATTTTCCCTAATTCTTTTCTTAATTCGTGAGCAGTAATAACAGATTTATCTTCTTGAGTATCTTTCTTTAATTTTCTCTTAGAAGGTCTATGACTCTTTAAGTTTTCACACAGTTTGACTAAACCTTCACTACTAACTGGTAAATATTCCTTTCTTTTACTAAGAAAATCTATCACCAATGGACGGCTAACACCCATCCCTTCAGATAATTCTACCTGAGTCGCTCCCATTTCTTCCAAAAAGAAAAGCAGCATTTCCCGGAGCTTTTCTTGATCTCCAACTTTATCCATGCCCATATTCCTCTATTAAGCATCATTTAAATGTAAATCAAATTTACTTTTATTTGGTATATCTCCACACAAATACACAATTCGAGACATTAACATTCATCTTAAATTTGGAATCTCAGTTTTAATATCAATCTAAAACCCTTGTATAGATAAGCTTTAGAGCTTTTATTACCAATCGACGCACATCAGTGAACTTAAATTAGACTTTGACTATTTTTTCTGCGATTTAACAATGTTATCGGTTATAAATGTACTTAGAATTAACACTAAAGTCGATAAAGTATACATTTTTGTATCAAAAAACACTTTTTAGCTAGATTAAATGTTTATATAATTGACACATTAGATAAGTTTACATTTATAATAGGTATAAATCATCATTCTCTAAAAGTAGAGCAAATATCTGAATCAAGTCGGTAACAAGTGATTGGCTATTTTCGCGGAGAACTAAAATATGACCTTCCCACAGTTACGAGAATTTTTAGAAACAGCGCAGCCAATGAGGATGTACCTGGATGTTGGAGATCAGCTTTCCCAAAAATCTTCAAATACTCTTGTACTACCTGTGGCCTTTTCTCACATGAGTTTTCTATTAATTCAAGCATTATGTGAAACTGGACACGGCGAATTTCGCATTACTAGTGAGAAAAAGAATCACGAAATAGCGGTTTATTTGCGTAGTCATATCACCTACCGCTATTTGTTAAATTCTCAGCAAGTTGCACCAATCAAGAATGCATATCATCAAGTGACTAATACTTGGAACAAATGGCATTTTTCTGAGTAACT
>JBHJOU010000704.1:0-7021 GCA_050329355.1 Rivularia sp. (in: cyanobacteria) | reverse complement strand
GGATAGTGGGATTGCCGTTTATCCCTGTAGTTTTAGGACTTTGGACTAAAATTACAAACCTAGTTGTCTAGTAATGGCTATTTTTGGGTAGCTTTGTCAAGATTTCTATGAACGGTTTTCACCTTCCGATTCAGTAAGTATAGATGCAAGGTATTTACCTTTATGAGTTCTACTAACCGTTACAGTCTTGATTTTCCCTTCAATCAGTCGATGTATTTTGGCTTTGACTATCCCGATACTGCCGGGAATCTTAACGTTACCATCGACAATCTTGACGTTTTGAGGATACTGAATTGACTGTTTACCATGCTTGGATTTGAAGGACGGAAAACCAGCACGCTTCTCAAAAAAATTCTTGTACGCAGTAGTTAGATTGAGCGTTGTAGCTTGTAAAACTTGGCTATAACAATCAGCTAACCAATTAGTATCCTCCGCTTTTTTGAGTTTTGGTAGAAGTGCATTGAGTGCTGAACGACCAAGACCTTTCCCAGTTTTCTTGTAAGTTTCAATTGACTGATTTAGGGCGTAATTCCACCACCATCTTGCACATCCGAAAGTTTGTGCTAATAGTGTTTGTTGTTCTTTTGATGGGTACAGACGAACTTGAATAGCCTTGTGCAACACTCAGTATCACCTCCTTGCATATGTATTCTATCACAAAAACATATTGCGATAAAACATAGCAGCGAAATAATTGTAAATTGTTCGGGCATCCATGAGAGATGCACCTCACAATTTACCTGCTATCCATCCCTACCCCGCTTTACTGAGGGTAGGGACTTTCGCAGAACTCGTTAAAGTTAAATAATCATAAAACCAAATAACCATTCAAAAAAACCCGACTTCTCACGTTACCTTGAGGTTATGATTCGCTGGGTGTCAGATTTGTAAATTGTCCTCACTGCCAGAAACAGCATGATAGAGATATCAATGCTGCAATCAATATTAGAAATGAAGGTTTGCGAATTTTGGAGTTAGGAACTAGCTCTTCTGCCCTTGGAGGGGATGTAAGACCTTTTGCTTCAGGACGTAAAAAATCCATGAAGTCCGAGGCAGTCCCCATTGAATTGGGAAGCCCACACCCTATCTGTACTCAGATGGGTGTTGGGTAGTTCACTTAGCCTCCATCCAGTTATCACCCGCACGTGCTTCTACTAATAAAGGAACAGTTAATTTGACAGCATTTTCCATTACCGACTTAATTTTAAGTTGCAACTCTTGCCATTCTTGGGGAGGAACTTCAAATACTAATTCATCATGAACTTGTAATAACAATCTTGCTTGATAATTCTGTAAAAGTTCGTGGATTTTTATCGTGGCAATTTTAATAATATCAGCACTGGAACCTTGAATTGGAGCATTAGCAGCAGCACGCAATAAACCCGCATCATAAGCACCCAAATTCTTCAATTTACTTAAATCAATTTCTTCAGGCTTGGCATTTTTTAGCTTGATTAAACTGTTACTAGTAAAATCAAAATAACGTCTACGTCCTAAAATTGTTTCTACATAACCTTGAGAAATTGCTTGCTTTTTCAAACTTTCTAAAAATTCAAAAACTTGCGGATAGCGAGTATAAAACCTTTTGATAAATTCATTGGCCAGATTTTTATCTATACCAGTTGAACGAGAAAATCTCAACGAACCCATTCCGTAGATTACACCAAAATTAATAGTCTTTGCTACCCGTCTTTCATCGGATGTAATATCATCTTTTTCATATACTAAGCGGGCTGTCACAGTATGAATATCTTCATTGTTGTTATAAGCTTCCACTAAAACAGGTTCCTGACTCAAATGAGCCAAAATTCTTAACTCAATTTGGGAGTAATCAGCAGTGACTATTAACCATCCCGATTCTGGGATAAAAGCTTTGCGAATTTGACGACTAAAAGCTGTCCGAATGGGAATATTTTGTAAGTTGGGATTAGAAGAAGATAGCCTTCCAGTTGATGTTACTGTTTGATTAAAATCTGTATGCACGCGCTTAGTATCTTCCCGTACTAAATTTGGAAGTGCATCCACATAAGTAGACTTTAATTTAGATAAAGTCCGATATTCAATAATCCCATCAATAATTCCAGTTTGATCATCATCTCGTAGTTTTTCTAAAGTTGCTGCATCAGTAGAATATCCAGTTTTAATTTTACGAGAATGCTTTTTATTTAAATCCAATTTCTCAAATAATATTTGACTCAACTGTTTGGGAGAACCTAAATTAAATGCTTCTCCAGCTATTGCATATACTTGTCTTTCTAACTTAGCTAAATCAATTTCTAATTGCTGTGAAAGCTCTTTTAAATAAGCTGTATTAACGCGAATTCCGTGATATTCCATTTCCGCCAAAACTGCTTCTAGCGGCTGCTCTACTTCTAATAAAAGCTTTAATAAAGCTGGAATTTCATTTAATTGTTGCCGCAATTTTCCGACTAATTGAAATGTAGTATAAACATCCATCCCGCAATAATCTGCAACTTCAGGAATGCTAATATCTCCAATAGTTTGACCTTTGGGAACCAATTCTAAATAACTTTTAGCCATCAAACCCAAATACTTTTGAGAAAGTTCGCTTAAACCGTGACTGCTATCAGGATTAAGAACATAACTTGCTAACATCGAGTCAAAGATTACCCCAGCTAAATTAATTCCCTGACATCGTAAAATTAAACGGTCAAATTTTGTATTTTGAAAAGCTTTCGGATAATCTTTACTTTCTAAAATTGGGCGTAAACTTTGTAGCGCAACATCTTTATCGAGATTTTGACCGTTTTTATGTCCTAAAGGAATATAAGCAACTTCTGAAGCTTCAGTTCCCCAACAACAACCAATTCCGACTAAATCAGCATCTCGTGGTTCTAAATCACTCGTTTCAGTATCCCAAGCAACGGGTGTTTCTGGACTTGTAAATTGTCGAAGTATTTCAACTAATTCTTTTAACTTTGTTTCCGTATCAATAATGCGTGGTTGAATTAGAGAAGTATTTTGCTGTTGGGATTCCTCTGTTTGTTTAGCAGTCCAAAACCACAAATCATTATCTTCACTTTCTATAACTTCCGTTTCTGTGATTTCTTGTAAATTACCACCAAACTTTTGTTGAAGTTCATTGATTTTTTTGAGAAAATAACTAAATTCTAATTTTTCTAGAATCGGTTTTAATTCGCTTTCTTCAAAACCTTTTAATTTACATTGTTCTAAATCAACTTCTAAGGGAACATCTTCAACTATCTTCGCCAAAAACTTTGATTTTTCCGCATCTTGCTTACCTGCTACAAGTTTTTTCTGAGTTGCACCTGTAATTTGATCTAAAGACTGATAAATTTGCTCAAGAGAACCATAAGTCTCAAGCAACTTTACCGCTGTTTTCTCTCCAATTCCATCAACACCAGGAATATTATCCGATTTATCACCACAAAGCGCTTTATAATCAACAACCTGAAATGGTAAAACCCCTAACTTTTCTTTGACTTCTTCAGAGTAAAATTCCTTTAGTCCAGTACTTGAACGTTGTAGAGTTTCCTTACTCAAATACAGAACACTTATTTGCTTATCTTGATCAATTAATTGAAATAAATCCTTGTCACCAGTGAGAATTTTAACTTGATAACCTTCCTGAGATGCAAGTTGAGCTAAAGTTCCTAAAACATCATCTGCTTCAAAACCCGGAGCAGTGACAATCGGTAAATTTAATCCCGTAAGTAATTCCTGAAGATTTTCCAAATCGGGAATAAAATCTTCTGGGGTTCCCGGACGATCAGCTTTGTAGGTATCATCAGCTTGATGGCGAAAAGTCGGTAAACCCAAATCAAAAGCAACCGCTATCGCTAATGGTTGTTGTTTCTCGATAACTTCCAGCAAAGACTTAATAAAGCCAAAACACACACTGGTGGGTATACCCGTTTTGGTACGGAGTCCCCCATCTCGCCCTTTAGCGAAAGCGAAATAAGAACGAAAAGCAAGAGAATGTCCGTCAACTAAGACGAATGTGGGTTTTTTGCAAGAGCTGATATCGGAAGTCATTCAATTTTGGATTTTGGATTTTGGATTTTGGATTGATGTTATTAGAACTTAGCAAAAAAGCAGATTTTTGATTTTAGATTGTAGGGTGTGTGACAATGCAGAAGAATTTTGAACCTAATAATAAGCTTCTTCTGTGTCACGCACCACCCAAGTCTTGTGACAATTGCGGCTATTCCTGGTTATGTCTAAATCTAAGAGTTTGTATCCTAAATTTATTAACCCTCTTTTATCCATAATGGGAATATGATCAATTAATTTAGGTGTAATTGGGGACATTTACTTATTTTAATCAGTTCGTTCCATTTTGGAACATTTGTTTTAGTCCAGATTTGAACTGCAATAATTTATCTTATTCGCGCTTCAACTGTTACGCTCTAACTGGGACTATTGAAACTAACATCAAATCTAATAGCATGGGAAATACAACCACCCAAGACATTAAACTACTAGTTTTAGATATCGATGGTACTATCGCAGGAGAATCTAACAAAATTAGCGATCGCGTTATCGAAGCTGTGAATGCAGCCCAAGCAAAAGGAATTCAAGTGGCGATCGCAACTGGTAGAATGTACTGTTCAGCTTTACGTTTCCACGAGCAAGTTGGTTCAACTCTACCATTAATAGCGTATCAAGGAGCTTGGATTCAAGACCCAGTTTCGCAAAAACTTCACCAGCATTTATCAGTTCCCTCATCTATTGCTGTAAAGCTGTTGGACTATTTTGAACAACCACAACTACGTCAACTTTTATCCGTCCACTTTTATATAAATGACCAACTTTATGTGCGAGAATTAACCGAGGAAACCCAAATCTATGGACAACGTTCCGGAATTACACCAATTCCTGTAGGTGACTTACGTTCTTGCTTGAACAACGAACCAACCAAAATTCTCGCTTTGTGTGAAGATACAGAAATTATCGATCAACTGCTTGGTGATTTGCAACTTCAATACACTCCAGCCGAATTATATCTAACTAAATCCGTAGCCACTTTTTTTGAAGCAACCAATCCTTTAGTAAACAAAGGAGCTGCTGTACGTTATGTCGCCGAAGAATTATTAGGATTGCAAAAAACTAATGTAATGACTGTCGGAGACAACTTTAACGATGTGGAAATGCTCGAATACGCTGGTATCAGTGTCGCAATGGGTAACGCACCAACTCAAGTTCAATCTATAGCCAGTTGGGTAGCTCCCAATGTAGAACAAGATGGGGTAGCCGTAGCAATTGAAAAATTTTTATTGGCAAATAGCTAAAAACTTAAACTGCAATTAAAAGCGAACAGATAATATTTAAATCAGAAAGGACACCGACGACTGGCCGTGTTTCGTCTCGGTGTCCTGACTGGTTCGCTCCTCACACAATTGAAAATATACCTGAAGTCTTTTGATTAGTCAATAGCTGTTACAAAAGTTTTTATATTTTTCAGTAATGGCTTAATTATCGCTCATAATTCCGAGCAAGCAGATATACCTAATTTTTCTTCTAATAAAAACTTTAATACTGACTGAGTAGCCATAACCAATCCAATTCTAGCAATCCCTAGCTCTGGAGCCGTCGTTCTTAAATCACTAAAAATTCGACAAGCAGACCAAAAATCTTCAAAAGACCGAACTAAACCAAGCGCTGCTCCTTCCCATTTTACCGGACGAGCTATTACTGGCTCTAACTCATCTAATAATTTAACTAAACTGCCAATTAAACAGCGTTCAGCTTGATGATTCAAACGAAGTCTTCCGTCACTGTCAAGCCAAGGTATGGATTCAGATGAAAATTCGTTACAGTCAATTATTTTCTCTTGTTGAGCCAGTTTTAACAAAGAGCAGCAGCGTGCGTGAACATATTGAAGAGAAAACACCTTAGAAGGTAACTCGGATGTAACTATTTTCTGAGAAAGGTTAAAGTCAGCAATATTTTTACTCCTACCATCAATCAAGCATTGTAACCAAACCCCTAAAACTAAGTCACTCACTTGTATATGAATCAATCCTGGAGGTAAAACTTCTACCAATAAATCCTCGCCCCAAATTGCTGATAAATACGAAGTAATTGAGCTAGCTATCGAACAAGGCTGCGAATTATGAGATTTTGAAAGATGTAACGCTACCCCAGATACATAAGAAATTTTAATATCACTTTTGCCTTTTGATAGAGGAATATTTATTTTTTCTATATATTGAATTTCCTCTGACCGAGCATAAATACCCACCGCTCTAGTCAATTCACCGTATATTAGCTGGATTATTGCTGTGTATTTACTTACTAGTAGCTTTTTACGCACATAATATACTGATGACAACAGTGTAAACCCAGGAACATTGATTTTCTGTCATCTGTCTTTAGACATAACTTTATATTTGGTCAAAGAAAATTAGAATTAGATAAAATTTAATGAATTCTGGGTAAACTTTACTACAAACATTGTACAGTAAGAAGTATAACAAAAGAGTAGGAGCTTCGGCTTTCTACCTTTTGGATAGCTGACCAAACGGTTTCAAGCCTAGGAAGGCCTTTCACAAAGACACTCCTTGCACCTTTTTATGTCGTCTTTGTCTTCAGCCGAACGCTCTTTGTTACCTATGCAATCTCAATCCTCTTTTTCTGAGGCATCACGTCCATTTTTAACCTGGCAACGTATTCTTGATTGGGCGCAAGAACACTATCGCTGCCGCACCTTTAGCAAAGATGAGCGAATTCCAGCTAGACCTGGATTGCTGTATTTGGTGCAAAGGGGTGCGATCCGCATGGTAGGAACCGCTCAAGTGAGCGCTACTGCTTCCCAACTAACGTCTCGCCGAATTAACAGAACACCAGAAGAAGCATTCTTGGGTTTTGTTGGTGCAGGACAGCCGTTTGAAATTGTTGCCCAATCGCCTTTTACGTTGCAGTCATACGCTCATGTTGATCAAACAGCAGTGTTGTGGATGTACTGGCATGATTTAGATAATTGGCCTCATTTTCGCCGCGAAGTTATGGATGCCTTTAGATACCAACACCAGCGTAA
>JBHJOU010000633.1:0-8870 GCA_050329355.1 Rivularia sp. (in: cyanobacteria) | reverse complement strand
AGATAGTTTTATTGCATTGTTGTGAAAAATATTTGTCATGTATAGTCTAATTCTACAACGGGGTCTAATTATTATGTTGTTGTTGTTATATAAATATATATTTGAGTGTTACTTATTTTGATGTTGGATTCAAAGGAGATACAGCATTCATTCTCTCTGCGATCGCGTTGGCAATTCCCAAGTTATAAATCGAACCGTAACGACTATCAGCAGAAATAGCAAAACGCCATAAATTCCGAATTTTGATCAGCACATTTGCATTTTTTAACCATCCTTCTCCTTCAGAAGCAAAACGCCATAAAGGAGCTAAAAAACGCTGTCCCCCCAAACTTTTATTCGCTACTGAGTAAGGGAATACATCGTCTACAATTGCACATTGAGGATGCAGTTTTGCTAACTGGTTGAGAAATATTTCTTCCCCTGGAGTTAATTCGTTAGCGGAAAAATCTCCGACACCCGGTAGAAAGACAATATAGCAATTTTTTTTCCCAATATTTTTCTGATTTAAATTATTTTTAATCAAATCTTGAGTGGGATTTTTATCCAATCCTAAAGCTTGAGTACTAGTACTTAACCACCATGTTAAAGTACCCACAGGAGCAATGATTCCCCAGATAATTAATAATATACCTGCGAAAACTAGTAATTTTAAAGTTTCGCCTCGTAACCATCTTAAAATTCGTGCAATCAGCCTTAACATTTTTGATAATTAAATATAGCGGTTTTCCGATTCATGATGGTGAAATACAAATTTTACCTTACCCCGCCCTTTTAACCCCTCTCCTTATGAAGGAGAGGGGAAGGGGGTGAGGTTTTAGTGTATTGCACTCAACTGAAATTTGCTATATTGCATATTCCACAATACTCGATTATATTCAAATTTTTGACAACATCAGCACGATGATTATGAATGCAACCGAAAATAATTTTAAGCGGCAATTCTTTTATACACTTAAAAACGCTTTACTTTTAAAACCAGAACTTTACGATAATGCTTGTCATATACCTTTAAACAATCAAGTAGCTTTGACTATTGTGATTTTAGCTGGTATTTCTCATGCTTTAGGTAGTCTGTTTATTTTATTAATTAATCAAGCCTCAATCTATTTATTATTGCTCGCACTTTTGATTGATGCTCTTTCAATAATTATCGGATATTATTTTTGGACTTTAACTATTTGGAAAACAGGACAATTCATCAAATCAACAAGTCCTCAATTCAATAACTTATTAAGTCCAATTGGCTTTGCTTATGCACCCCAATTATTAAATTTTCTCACATTAATTCCATTATTAGGAAGACCAATCGAATTAATCTTAGGATTATGGAGTCTTTTGGCAGTAATTGTAGCAGTTACTCAAGCTTTAGATATTACTACTCGTAAAGCAGGTTTTATTTGTATAATTGCGTGGTCATTAATTCAAACTGCGGTCGGTTTTATTCAAGTTTTAGAACAAAAAATTGTACAATTCACCAATTAAATCATTGGTAAATCTAACAACTCAGCGTTACTTTGCGCTTACCTTTGTATTCCTCTGCGTTAAAATTTAAAATTTCATCCCAATATATTTTTATTTATTTTTTATTTATGGATAAGTCACTACATTCAATCTTTTATCATCCTTATTTATCGAACTTAATTGTTCATTTGTAAGCTCTTTAACTACCCTTAAAAATAATTGTCCTTGACCAAGAAAATTGATATAATCTGCACTTAAATAACGGCGATAATTTGGATTATTCTCAACATAACTTTTGAACATACCAAGAGCCAAATAACTTGTATAATCGCGGGCTAAATTAGGAGAAACACCGACAACTTGCGATGGTACAGGAATAGTCGAGTTGGGTGATTCTGCAATTGTTGAAAAGTGCGTACCACCGTTCATTAATACTAAATATTTATTTTCGTTTGTTAACCAAGTAAAAGGTATAATCTGTTCTGGATATGCAGGAGCTACAGTATCAGCAGTTCCTGCTACAATCATTACTGGAATATTGATTTTACTTAAACCTTCTTGACCGTAAACACTGCTATCTACTGGATTAATTGCAACCACTGCTTTAACTCTTGAATCAGATAATTTATAGTCGAATTCTGGTAAATTTAAAGCTAAACATTGCAATAATAGCGAAACATTCAAAGTGTTTTCATCAACCGGGCAATTCTCTCGTAGCTGTGCAAAATTAATCTCGGCACCTGCTAATGCTAAAGCAGTATAACCACCAAAAGATTGTCCAATTACGCCTACTTGTTCCATATTGAAACGTCCCTGATATGCAGGATTGGAATCGGATAAACGTTCGAGATAATCTAAAATATATTTTACATCTAAAGGTCGGTCAATAAATTCTCTAGGGTCTGTAACTTCGTTGGCAATTCCTCCTAACAATGCTTGTAACTGTTGAGAATTACTACCGGGATGTTCCGGTACAGCAACTACAAACCCATGAGAAGCTAGATACTCCGCTAAATAAGCAAAACTGCTGCGGTCGGAACCCAATCCGTGAGAAATTACAATTACCGGCAGAGGTTTCGTTGTTTGCGGTAAATTTTGAGGTAAATAAATATCTAATGGAAAAGTACGAATCCGCGATATATCCGTGAGAGTAAAACTTTGTTTTGTGTAAATCAAACGTCCTGGACGCAATGCATGAGAAATAATATTATTTGATATAGTTTCTCTACCAGTTTCTTTTAAAGATTGTTCATTGATTAAGGCAACTGCTTGTTGAGTCCGATTGACGATATTTCTGGCTCTTAATCCAATTTCCAAACTGCGAAATAAATCTATAGAAATAGTTTGAGAAGGAAATTTACGTAATATATTTATAATCGTAAAATTATTTGGTTCTATTGCTGCTATAATCAACGCCGAACGAGTTGCATAAAATCCACTGCTACGACGCAACTTATTTCTAGTCGTTTGATTACGGTTACGAAATTCACTTTGAAAAACTTGCGAAAGATTTTCTAATAGTTTCTCACCAATTGGTGAATAAAGAAACTGAGAAACTTCAACAGCTTTTAAAGGAATAGGAGCAAGTAATACTTCTCTTAATTCTTGTTGACTAGCTTCAGGAATATATCTAAAATATGCTGCTAGTTCATCATTTACTTGACCAGTTTTAGCATAAATTTCTAGGGAATCAACAGAAATTGACCTTTCTATTATCCCAAAAGAAAGCTTCAATCTTTCGGCACTAATAGCTCGATTTGAAGTTACAACAGGTAAACCACAGCTAATAACACTGCTTAACACGATATTCAGCCAAATTGATTTTTTACGAACCATACATTACAACTCAGGATGGAGCCAATTGAACAATCCCAGAGTTGTAATTGTACCGACAAAATGAGCGGCAATACCACACATATTTGCCATTGCCACAAAAATATCCAGCGGACGAATAATTCTTGTAGGATCATAAATAGCCACACCTTGGGGTTGAGCGATGGATTTTGCGAGTAAAACACCCAAACCCGAACCTCCTCCCAAAATTGTCACCAACAGTCCCACTAAACCCACAATTACCCCAATCCGCAATATTTTCATAACTTCCGCTTTTTTGGGATGTATTTCTGAATTTGGGTTACGGAGTCTTCTCGCAAAACGAGTCAGACGAAAAGCTAAGTAAATACCGAATAATAATCCCAGAATTCCGCACACAGCCCAAAACATACTAATACCTAATCCGGGAGTCGTAGTTTCGGTATATTGAGTAGCAGCAGGTACACCAGGTACCACAACATCATTAGTTACAGCTTGATTAAAACTGCGTCCAGAAATCGCGAATATGATCATCAAACTGCAAGCAGCACCTAATCCTAGTTGCAACCAAAAACTAGCCCAGCCGCTCAAGCGTAATATGTTAGATATTCTTTCTAATTTAGGATTTATTGTAGGTGTAGGAGTCGTTTGTATATTCATCGGATTTTAAATTTTGGATTTTAGATTTTGGATTTTGGATTATAACTAATACACCTCTCCGAAAATTCAAATTAAATATATGCGAACCGAAACCCTTGCGGAGCAAAGACGCAAGGGTTCGCGTCTCTACATTTTTTCTGAAGATGTCTATTAAGAATATGGTTGGGAGGAACAATTTTTAACTCAAAACTCCTAACTCAAAACTCCTAATTCCTAACTCCTCAACCTTGTCCTGACCAAGGTTTGAGAAAATCGGCGTAAAGGGTTAATCCACCGTCAATATATAAAGTTTGTCCAGTAATATAAGCTGCTTCATCGGAACATAAAAAAGCAGTTGCCGCAGCCATTTCATCGGAAGTTCCGACTCTACCCATGGGTATATGACTTTCCACATTAGCTTTCTTCTCTGGGTCATCTGTCCAAGCATCATTGATGGGAGTGACTGTTGCACCAGGGGCGATCGCATTTACGCGAATCCCTCTTCTAGCGTATTCTAAAGCTAGGGTAGTTGTGAGATTTTGCATCCCACCTTTACTAATTGAATAACTGATGTATTCAGGTCTAGGTATAATTTGGTGAACACTCGAAACGTTAATAATATTTCCGCCATTACCTTGACTGAGAAACAGTTTAATTGCTTCACGAGCGCATAAATAAGCACCCTTTAAATTAACATCGATTACTTTTTCAAATTCTTTAAATTCAATTTCGTGGGCTGCACCAGGTATTTGAATTCCCGCATTATTAATTAAAATATCCAACCCGCCGAATTCTTGTTTAACTTCGGCAAACATTTCGACAATATCATCTTCTTTTGAGACATCAGCCTGTACCAATATTTCTCTACCTCCACAACCACAACGGGCTTGAGTACAAGCTTCGTAAATCAATTTTTCGGTCTGTTCGGCATCTTCAGGACTTTTTCGATAGTTAATTGCCACATTCGCACCTTCAGACGCAAATCTGACCGCGATTGACTGACCTATTCCCGAAGTTGCACCCGTGACTAAAACGTTTTTTCCGCTTATTCCTTTCATAACTAATCCTCTTGATTACAACCCAAAATTAATCACATAGTACTTCTGGGTTGAGTTTAGTACACTATCCCTGCATTCCCTTCCATCTAGGGTTGTAAACCGAGTAGTAATAAGGAAGAAACGTGACATCTAAGTACTTGTGTCAAGATTTAATGTTTAGATAAGTGGGAGCTTCTAGCTCCCTGGTGGCTTCTAGCAAGCGAGCGAGACGTATGCCCCTCCGGGCAGGCTACGCCAACGCACTACGAACGCATTACCCATCAAAATTAATGTGGTGGAGTAGTTGTAGGCACTAAGTAGTTAATAATTAACATACATATCTTCAACCTTTAACCTTTAACCTTCAACCTTTGACCTTTACGATGCTGTATTATTGAAAAAAAAATCAACGAATAGGCATTCAACCATTATGTTCTCAACAGATGATTTTGCGCGGTACACTCAATGGTCAGGTATTGCCACATTAATATTTGCTTTGATTACACTCGTGGGTTTCATCTTTAAATGGGGTATCCGATTCCGATTAGCAGGTGCGACGGGATTTTTGTTGGTATTAACAGGAGGTTTTTTTCCTCTTTCCCTAACACCTTTAACCCGAACGGTTATTCCGGGTGCAATTCGCTATAAATTAGTTTTTGATAACGGTTCATCGCAAGCTGTAATTGCTACCCCACCCCAAATTACTCCTTTAGAATTAGATGCAACTTTACGTCAAGCTGCCAGCGATTTATTTTCTTATGGTAGGTTAGGTACCAGAGAAGACAATCAATTAACAGTCCGCGCTCGCACTATAATACATCCGGAACCAGGAATTTCCGTACCACTGTATTTAGGACAAATCAAGCGCTCTCTTTCTACTCGTGACGACAACGAAATGCAAATTGATATTTACAAAGATAATTTTGCTCAGTTACCAACCTCCGACGGTTAAATAATTTTGGATTTTAGATTTTAGATTTTAAATTGAGAGTTAGGAGTTGGGAGTTAGGAATTATAAGTTAGGAGTTAGGAGTTGAGAGTTAGGAGTTAGGAGTTAATTGATGGTTCTCGGTTGTTGGTGATTGCTAACTGTCAACTGTCCACTGTCAACTGTCCACTGTCAACTGTCCACTATTCCCTAATGAACTTGATTTAGAGCATTCCAAGTATCATTATCAATGATTCCAGTGATTGCTACTTTACTGCGACGCTGGAAGCTTTGTACAGCGGCTTCCATAAAAGGACCGAAATCACCATCTACGTATCCAACATAGTCAGAACTTCTTTTTAAAATACGCTGTGCTTTCATTACCATTTCACCACGGCTACCTTTTCTTAATTCTGGCATCGGCGCTGGTTCGTTTGGATTGATTTTTTGTGCGCGATCGCCGTTTAGAGTCTGCTCTTCTATAGAAAAATTTTTCTGCTGTTCCGCTTTAACCTCACCATGTTTTTCTGGTTGTTGAAATTTATTATCTAATGGTTCCATGTTATTCCCTAAATTATTCAAAAGTTATCAATTATTAGTATTAGTTATTAAGTTGTCGCGCATTTAATTTGTATTTTTCTAGCGGGCAGGATGCCTGCACTACGAGACTTTAATAAAATTTGAATATACAAATTAAAGGCTTTTTAGCTTAGTTAACCGTGATCACTGTTCACTGTTCACTGATAACTGATTTATTGTTCTATCGTTGAAACTCAACAGAATTATTCTTTTCTTTAGAAATGTTTACACGACTACCATGATGTAAGTGCTATTACTTGTGGAATTGATATCTCTATGGTAATGGATCAATCTTTGGTATTTTATGAATTAATTATTGATATTTGATATATACAGAGGCTTTTGGGGCTTACAATGTAATTACTAACACGCAGTAGTTATGAATAATAGTACATTAAATTATCATTTGTACTTGTCGCTACAATTGTGATTATTTTCGGTAGAATATTAATCCGGTGAGTTATTTATGAGTTAATTCACCGGAATACGCCAGTTAGAATAATTGGGCGCTGCGGAATCGTGGTTGAATTGAAAATGTAGTAGAGACGCAAGGGTTGGCGTTTTTATGAAGTTTTTCAGCCTGGGAACGAGAAATGCTTCGGATTGCTTCGGCTACTGTCTACAAGCTACGGAATCAAACAGAATATTATATTAAATGTTAATTTAATGAATTAGTTATATGCTTAATCAATCAAAAAAAACTTTGTCATTAACTCTCGCAGTAGCTCCAAGCAAGGTAATTCGTGGTAGCCAAATCCTCGATCAAGCGGTAGATGATATATCTCGTTTGGGAAATCGTCCCTTGATAATCGGTGGCGATCGCACTTTAAATATCATCCAAAATTATCTGCAATTGTGGGAATCTCAGGAATTAAATGTTGAGAAAGCTTGTTATACTCCCGATTGCAGTGAAAGCAGTTTGGCGGTTTTAAGAGCTAAAGCTCAAGAGCATCAAGCTGATGTAATTATCGGTGTCGGTGGTGGTAAAGCCTTGGATACCGCGAAATTAGTAGCGCATCAGTTGCAAATTCCGGTGGTGACAATCCCGACTTCAGCGGCTACTTGTGCGGCTTGGACTGCACTTTCTAACGTGTATTCTGAGCAAGGAGCGTTTTTATATGACGTGGCTTTGGATAAATGTCCCGATTTATTAATACTAGACTATAATTTGATTCAAACTGCACCGCAAAATACCTTAGTAGCGGGAATTGGTGACGCGATCGCCAAATGGTATGAAGCGTCGGTAAGTAGCGGAGATTCGGAACAAACTCTGATTATTGCAGCGGTTCAACAAGCCAGAGTTTTACGTGATATTTTATTACAAAAATCGCTGGCTGCTTTGCAATCCCCTGGAAGCGAAGTTTGGCGAGAAGTTGTAGACGCAACAGTTTTACTGGCTGGAGTCATCGGTGGCATCGGCGGCGCACAATGTCGTACTGTTGCGGCTCATGCAGTCCATAATGGTTTAACTCATGTTTGTGGACGTGGTAGCATTCATGGTGAAAAAGTTGCTTACGGTATTTTGGTACAGTTACGTTTAGAAGAAATGCTTCAGGGGAACCAATTAGCTGCGGCTGCAAGAGGGCAATTATTGAAATTCTATGGGGAAATCGGATTGCCCCAAAAGCTCGATGATTTGGGCTTAGGTAATATAACTCTGAAAAAGTTGCAAAGTGCAGCCGAATTTGCTTTACAACCGGACTCCGATATTCACAGATTGCCGTTTAAAGTTGCTCTCGAACAATTAATGGCAGCAATGGTTTCCACTACAGCACCAGGAGAAACAAGTGGTTTGTCATCGAACTTAACGAATGGGGTGAATCAAGGTAAAAAGTTTTCTGGTTCAAAAAGTGATCAGAAAGCATAAAATAATTATCTGGTTAACGATAAAATTTACTTTTCTCAATGCTGCCGATTTAAACCCGCGACAGCCGCTTTTGATTGTGTAATTGCGGTAATAAAGCGCCAGATCAATGTGGTGACTTCAGTAAATCTAACTATTAATAGTAGAATCGGAAAATGAATTTAGACTGGATAATCCCAGCCCAACGTATACAAAAGCTACCCGCTTATCCATTTGCTCGCTTGGATGAATTGAAAACCAAAGCCCGCGAGCAAGGTTTGGATTTGATTGATTTGGGTATGGGGAACCCCGATGGAGCAACACCGCAAGCTGTAGTTGATGCCGCGATCGAAGCTTTAAAAAATCCCCACAATCACGGTTATCCTCCTTTTGAAGGAACGGCTGATTTCCGCAAAGCTATTACTAGTTGGTATCATCGCCGCTATGGAGTAAATTTAGACCCCGATAGCGAAGCTCTACCACTACTTGGCTCCAAGGAAGGGTTGGGACATTTAGCATTGGCTTATGTTAATCCCGGCGATGTGGTTTTGGTTCCTTCTCCATCCTATCC
>JBHJOU010000383.1:0-13802 GCA_050329355.1 Rivularia sp. (in: cyanobacteria) | reverse complement strand
CAATAGCTAAAGCTAGTTTTACGCTCGAATCGTCAATATCAAGCTGTTGAGAAGCTATTTTGGGGTTGGTAACAGTAATAAATTCGGACTGCAAATTGGCTGGGAAATAATCAGACATTAAACCTTACTCTGCTTGTGTGGGTGAGGGCTGCGGATTTTTTTGGTTCTGTTTTTCGATCTGTGAATAAATTGCGATGTTAATTGCAAATTTTAATCAATTATCCATGAATACACTTTTTTGAATGTTAACAAAAAACAGATGTTTGTGACTGAAATTGCTTTGAATAAACACTCTTATTTGCACTCAACTACAAAAATATTCTTAGTAGCAATGGTATAAATTTATATGTAGACGCGATATATCGCGTCTCTACAAGACAACAAATCTGTTTCATACATCATCAAATCAGCAACGCCGATAATTTTATTGTAACGAACTTTTCGTTTTGGTTTTTGGCAATTAATTACGAAACTTTACAAAAAATTTACCCCAGCTTTGAAGGCTGGGGTTACTGACGGTAAGACAATTATGATTTATGGATGGTAGTTAAACTTCCTGGTTAGAGACCACCCTATTCTCAATAGTAGAACGATTCTCTGTCAAAGATTCAAACAAAGACTCGTAGTTATTCAAAGCTTGCTCGAAAGCATATTGCTCTACAGCATATTTGCGACTGTTGTAACCTAAAGTTTTAACTTTCTCTGGATGCTTGTACAAATCCAAAACCGCATTCGCCAAAGCGTCGCCTTCTTCTGGAGGAACAATAACCCCACCCCCACTTTGTCTAATAGCCCTTGCTGCGGTACCATTATCAGGAACAGATCCGACGATTGCCCGCCCACTGGCAAGTAAAACTTGAATTTTCGATGGCATATTAAAAGAAATCACATTTTTCTTTTGCACCACCAATCCCACATCCGCAGCAGCTAACATTTCCGGTAAATGTTCCCGTGGTTGGAAAGGTAAAAGCATTACATTATTTGCACCACATTGATTACATTCCTCCTGAAGTCGCTGCAAACCAGTTGCTTCACCAACAATTACAAAGGCAATATCTGGAATATCGCGTAAAATAGCGGCAGCTTTGACTACTGTTTCCAATCCTTGAGTCAGAGCAATATTACCGGAATATAAAATGACAAATTTACCATCTAATTTATGTTCGGTGCGAAAAGCATTGCTTTCTTTTGACATGGGGCGAATAAAATTTACATCCACCCAATTGGGGATTTGCACGATTTTATCGAGAGCTACATTCTTAGACACCAAATTATCTACAAACCCATCGGCGATCACGCTAATTTTATCAGCAGAGCGATAAGCAAATTTTTCTAAAATCGAAAATACACGAATCAGCGATTTGTTTTTCAGTAAACCAACATGAATTGCAGCTTCTGGCAATATATCTTGTAAGTTTAAAACTACCGGACATCTGTGTAGCCATCCTAAAAGCGTAGTCGGTAGACAAACTGGTAAAGATGGTGATGTAGAAAGAATTATATCGGGTTGCCAACCAAAAAGGGCGGGTATAAAACTAGTAAAAACAAAACTAGCATCCAACATGATCCTATCGAACAAATTGGGGCGTGGACGAATCCAAACATAACTTCTTTGAATTTGAACGCCATTCTTATATTCTGTTAAATAGAACTTACCTCGGTAGCCTTGATATATTTTACGCTCTGGGTAATTAGGCATCGCGGTAACCACACGTACTTGATGTCCGCGCTTCACCAATCCCTCTGCTAATTCAGTCATCAATGGAGCAATACCGATTGGTTCTGGATGATAGTTGTAAGAGTAAATTAAAATTCGCATAGTAAAAATTAACGAGAATCTACCAAGATTCTTAAAATGACAACATTGATTACTAAATTCGTTCCGCGCTAGAAAAAGCACTTGTATCCTATTTTCCTTTTAATATCTTGTAGCGTCAGTCTATCTTCATTGAAGATTGTTTAAATTTTGCTCTAGTCTACGGACAAGCACCCAAATATTAATGTCCTTTTTTGAATAAGCCTATTTGTTATTATATGTAATAACACTTAGGTAAGTTGGGCGTTAAAAATAATATTAAAGTATTAAATTACTCTGTCAAGCGTACTAAGACTTATTTTTCATAAAAACGCGATCGCAAAATTAGCTTGCAAAAAAGTGATACATTGTTTTTATTTTTTAAGTAACTTATACATCAAGAATGTCAACCGTACTGACTGGGAAAACTAAGGCTTGATCAAAATTAGTTAACTTTTTTATATTCCCCGTTGCCTTTAAATAATTCAGGGATAAAATCAAGCAGATAACGCAAAAAAGAACCTAAAAATTGAAAAAAGAGGCTTGAATGGGAAAAATCGCCATCAGACCTCTCTTTAAAAAACAGTTGCTAATAAATTATTTAAAATTAAATAAAATTATCAATTACATTGCGCCACTACTTTTATTGAATAGGATAGCGACTGTTTTAAAAATCAGCTTTAAGTCGTAGATCAAACTCCAATTCTTCTGGTATTCTAAATCTAGACGAATTACATCCTCAAAATTACGAATACTAGAACGTCCGTTTACTTGCCATTCTCCAGTCATCCCTGGTTTAACGTCCAAACGTTGCCACTCAGGTACTTCATAACATTCAACCTCATCGGGTGTAGGTGGTCTAGTACCAACTAAACTCATCTCCCCTTTAAGAACATTCCAAAATTGCGGTAGTTCATCTAAACTAGTACGACGCAACAATTTACCTACCCGCGTAACTCTGGGGTCATTTTCTATTTTAAAAAATGCACCCTTAACTTGATTAAGCTTTTGCAACTCGGCTTTTTTAGCTTCCGCATCCACACACATCGAGCGGAATTTCCACATCCGAAACCGCTTACCCATCCAACCACAGCGGATTTGACCAAAGAAAATCGGACCGGGGTCGTCAATCATGATAGCAATAATAATCGGAATAGATAATATGCTTGTAAGTACTAAACCTACTAATGCCCCTACAATATCAATCAGCCGTTTAGTCAACGAACGTACAGAAGGGTGAGTTGGGGGTAATTTCTCTTCTCGGCGGCGAGGATGAACTGATGGCGGTGTAAATTCTCCTTCTTCAATTGTAAAAACATCAACTAAACCTGTAAGATTAAGTACCGCCATTACTTGGGGAGTAACATTTTGCAATACTAATTCAATTTCTTTTTCTTGAGCATTCTTATAATTACTAACTAAAGCACCTAAGCCACTACTATCCATAAAAGTAGTGTTGCCAAAGTCAATAATGATTTTTTTGGGAATTGAATTTGCTGTAATTAGTTGCTCACAACTTTGCTTAAATGCTAGAGCTTCAAGCACACTTAAACGGACACTTACCTGGATTCTAACTGTATCCTCTAATAATGTAACCGGAAAATTTACCTCTGTAGGTTGGTTACCCATGAAACCTTGTACTTCAGTTGCCATATTGATGTTTTACTTTACATTATTTTGCTTAAAGAACTAGCTTAAACAGATGCTTATTTATGCCGATATTAACAAGTAATAATTTGTTTACCCGGATGAAATTAAATATTATCTATAACCTTTAACAATAGAATAAAAAGTCAATAGATTTTGGATTCACCTGATACATGAATGCAGGGACTTGTAATATTGAAAAAACTTTGTTTTCTTTCCACGATTGAAATCGGGGGGAGCAAATATTTTATTTAAGATTCTAGGTTTAGATTTCAATGCAAAATCTAAAATTTAAAATCCAAAACTTAAAATTGTCTCGGTCAAATAAAATCAGTAACTATTAAGTATAAAACTTGAAACATAAATGTTTTCCTGAAATTAGCCATAATTGAAATTAGTTTAAAAACTTCTGTTATTGTCTCGCCATAGTCTTATTACATTGCTATTCGTTCCATGACTACTAAAATTGCCGTTAAACAAGCACACCTGATAGAACTCTTTTCCGCAATTCAAGGAGAAGGACTCAATGTAGGAACCCGTCAAATTTTTATTCGCTTTGCTTTTTGCGATTTGCGCTGTCACTTTTGCGATAGCGCTCATACTTGGAATGCACCTGCTACCTGTAGAATCGAACAAACTCCTGGGTCTCGTGACTTTGAAATTTGCTCTAATCCTGTTTCATTACCAATGTTAATCGAATGGGTTGAAAGACAAAATATACCTTGTTTACACGATAGCATTAGCTTAACCGGAGGCGAGCCTCTACTCCATGCCAAGTTCTTATCTTCATTCTTACCACAACTTCGCTTAACCACTGGTTTACCTATATACCTTGAATCTGGGGGACATCGCCCGGAACAACTCGCTATGATTCTACCTTACTTAGACTCTGTAGGTATGGACTTAAAGTTACCTAGCGTCAGCGGTGAAAATCGTTGGCAAGAACACGAAATTTTCCTCAAGTTATGCTATGAGGCTCGAGTCGAAGTCTTTGTCAAAATCATTATTTCTCAAAATACTAACCCTACCGAATTGAAACATTCTGCTCAACTAATAGCAGCCGTAAATCCAACAATACCAGTCTTTTTACAGCCCGTCACGCCCCTAAAACCAGCCGAACAGTTTAGCGATTTACCCTTGCTTGCTCCAACTCCTCAACAAGTCATAGATTGGCAGGCTTTGATGAAAAATTTCCTCAAATCAGTCCGCGTAGTACCCCAAACTCACAAAATGCTTAATCAGTTGTAAGGAATACTATGTGATTGCGTTAATATACGCAGGAAGGTTTCTGAAGACCTTTATATAAAGCCAATTTACGCTTGATGTAGTCTATTAAACAAGGTTTTTAATATTCGCATTTTTTCGACAAAAAACTTTTTATGAAGATATTGTCAAGAAATAAAGAAGTTTTTGTAAATGATTTTAATCAAGTCAATTAAGTTAACAAACTTTAAATTCTGGTTAAAATTTCTGCAAATAAAAAGTCAATATTTTAGCGGTAAAAAAACAAAAGTAAGTATTTAGGCTGAAGTTTTTAGCAAAAAAAATAATTAGAACTGAGTTTTGTTCTAATTATTTATGTACAAAAATAGTTGAAAATAATTGAGAGATAATTCGTATATAGGAAGTAAGCACCTATACCTTTAGGTAAAAAATAAGTGAAAAAAATAATTTACTCTTGCCTAGATAATAGATGTAGCAATCCTATTTGTATGTATCGAAATCATCAGATCCCCGACTTATTCAAGAAGTCGGGGATCTGAATTCTCAGATATGATTTAGGATTGCTATATATTTGTTTGATTAATTTAGAAATTTAATTTTGGTGTTGGTGAATAAGACTATAAATTGATATGTAGAGACATAAGATGTTACATCTCTACAAGGTTTTGAGTGTAAAGCAAAATCGTTTTCATGGATGAAATCACTAACGCCCTACTTTACAAGTCTTAATACTCGACCTGATCCGTATTTCGAGATGTAGATTTTGCCTTGTTAGCACTGCGTTTGAGTGCAGAAAGTCGGGCTTCATATTTGGATCTTTGACGCTTGCTGGGAGATTTTTCGATTAAAGTTTTTAAAGCGCTGCCTAAACTCTTATAAGCATTGGGCAAACTGTAACCAAAGCGAGTTGCTAAAGCAATAGCTTTCTCATCTGCTTCGATTAATACTCTAGCCTGTTTCTCGCCATTATTTTTTTGAAATAATCGCCAGCCAGAAACGCCGCATAAAGCTAATGCAAGTACTAAGAGCAATCCATCTTGTACCCACAATTCACCGACAGCACCACCCAACCCGATGGCTAATGCTGCCATTTCCCAACCATCTTTAGGGATAGTATCGTTTTGAATGCGAGCGACTTCGTGCCAAAACAGCAAATTTCGCTGATCCATTGCCAACTCATCCCATTTTGCCAGATCAATTTGAATTTCTACCTGGTCTTTACCGATCTCTTCGCTACGAACTAAAGTTGGATTAACTTCAGTTGTACCTTCAACCGTTACCCAGCTTTGCAATTCTGGGGGTAATAAACCTTTTAATCGCCGAAGTTCGCTCATTTCTGCTTTAGCAGAAGAAGTTGCGTAAGATGTCATAAAACCATTGACCAAGAAAATTTCAGTATATAGTGATGGTATCTTACAAGGAGTATAGCTATCAGATAGATAACTCGACTTTATTCGTGAGGAAATCTTCCTCGTTTTTTCCTCGCTTCCATTGCTTTTTCCAGAAGTTCTAATAATCCCGGTGCCTGTTCTTGAATGCTCAATAACAGTCTTTCACCTACTTCTATATTACCTGGGTCGTGACCAGTTTCCATGACTTCTTGAAGACGAGGTATGGCTACACCGTCAACAAGCTGAACTAAACCACTCAGACAACGATTAAATTGTTGTTCGGTAAGGGTAGAATCTTCGATAGGAAACTCAATAATGGCTCTAATTTCGCCGTCAGATGGGTCGTATTCCCATTGCAGCATTTTGGTTTCCCAAGAAATTACTAACATTGTTTGTAAAATTGCATCTTTATGGGGATGGTCTTTTACACCACTTAGCACGTGAGGTGCAAACACGCGGAAAAATTTCCCATCTTCATCTAGTTGCACTACAATCATAAAATCTTCAAGATTATCGCCTTCTACACCCGTAATAATCCGGTCTTCTTCTGCTTCAATGCGATAATCCCAACCAATCTGGTCTAGATATTTGGCAATTTCTTGCACGTTTACTGCCATAAAAAGCCCCTTTACAAACCCTCGTGTGCGGATGCTGCCAGATTTAGTTTAACTTGCCGAGGGAGAAGCTCATAAGTGAAATCGATACCATATACTATGCCTTTCTTAAATTTTTTAACAATTGTCATTCAAATGACTAATTTTTTTGCAAATTATTCCGAGAGATATAATCTGTTAATTAATCTTGATCCAGCTTTATGATAATCTTCCTCCTTTAGATATGTAATAGATATGTAAAATACTTGCTAAAGTTACTTAAAATATAACAAATTTAGAATTTATCGAGAATTTCTCCAAAATTTCAAACTTAAATTTCAAACTTAAATTTTAAACTAAATATGCGTGATTATTCTACCACTACAACAGCCATAATTGAGCAAGCTATAGCTTTAGAGCAAACTTTACCAATAAAAAATCAGGCTTGCAGTTCCAAATTTTTATTTCATCCCGATCCAACTGAAAAAATTTGCCTTTTCTTTCACGGATTTACCGCAGGCCCTTATCAGTTTGAGCCATTAGGTAAAGCTTTATTTGCTGCGGGGTATAATGTGATGATTCCTTTGCAACCCGGTCATGGAGTGGCTGGTAATTTTGATAGTAGTAATCCTCCTCCTTTACCATTAGAACGGGAAGTTTATCAAGAATACGCTCTTTCATGGCTAGAAGTTGCTCAACAATTGGGTAATCAAGTGATAGTTGGAGGATTATCTACAGGTGGAACTTTGGCTGCTTGGTTGGCATTAAAATATTATCAAGAAGTTGAAAAAGCTATTTTATTTTCTCCTTATTTAAATAGTAAAAATGCCATCATCAATTTTGTAGTGGAAGTATTACCAATTTATTATGAATGGTTAAATAAGGATAATCCGGGGAATTTTGGTTACAATGGTTTTCAAATACCTGCACTCCGCTTATTTTTAGATATCGGTCAAGAAATTCTCGATCAAATGAAAAATAATCCATCATCGCCTATATTTATAATTACAAGCGAAAATGATGCAGTTGTTGACCGCAACGACTTGAAAAGTTTATTTGAATCTGTGAACAAAAGACAGTCAAAATCTTGGTATTTCTGCTTTGATGATTTTTTTGATATTCCTCATACAATGATGACGGAACTTGAAGGGAATAATTATGTAGGTTTACTAAATACTGTAGCGAA
This sequence comes from Rivularia sp. (in: cyanobacteria), assembly GCA_050329355.1. Taxonomy (GTDB): domain Bacteria; phylum Cyanobacteriota; class Cyanobacteriia; order Cyanobacteriales; family Nostocaceae; genus Rivularia. The sequence continues at coordinate 5,966 of JBHJOU010000383.1, read as the reverse complement.
AGCTTATTTAGAAAGTGATATTACTTGGAATCAAGTATTAGAAATTGGCAATGGAATTTTACAAGGTAAAAATTTTGAAAGTGCTGTAAAAGATTTAAATTTGATAGAAAAAGTTTCTCCCGATTTATCGGTAATGTTATCGGTGATGGATAAGAAAGTTGTTGTTGATTTTGCCTCTAAATAGTTATGGAAAATTACTCGTAATGCCTCCACATCCGAATTACCTTAACTGATTCTCGCATTCCTGGGATAGATAATAAATAAAGCGTTTCCTGAATTGCAGACCAGTCTTTTTTAGCCAGTAGTATCGCATTACCGCGTTAGCAAAGCCTCTCGGAACGAGAATCGCCTTCAATAATAATCGGTTTACCCTCTTGTGCGGCTTGGTCGATTAACTTTTGTAAATTATTTTGAGCTTCATTTACCGGAAGAGAAGACATAATCGTTTATAGCTTTCTCGTTTGACTATAACTTTACTGTAGCAAAGCCCGATCGTAGATTCTCAGTTATGTCCGCGATAAGCCAACTTTTTTTTGAATCTTTGCGGCTCGAACAGCTTGTTTTACTGCTTTTTGTAAGCTGCTCTCATGTAAATGATGGCGACGCACTTCGCCACTACGGGGGTCTTTGGAGATGCTGCCGGAAGGAAAAACAAACTGCCAAATCCAATCGTATTTTACCCGCACATATTTTCTTTCCAAAGCATAGGGTAAATAAACCGAACCGTAGCCTTTTTCTAAATCTTGTAGATGTAGAATTTTAACGCCTTGTAAATGAACTTTGAGTTCCTCGGCGGTGCTTTCAGGTAACATTGTCACTCGACTTTCATTTCCTTTTGTATCGCGAACTGTGATTTGAAGTTGCGCGAAGTCAATATCTTTAACTCGCAAACTTAAAGCTTCATTTAATCTCATTCCCGTACCGTAAAGTAACTTGATTAAAAGTTGATGTACGCCATATAGTTTTTGAATAATTAATATAACTTCATCTTTCGTCAAAACTGTTGGTAAATATTTAGAACGCTTTGCACGAACGGCATCAACTTGCAAATCTAAATCTTGTTTTAATACTTCTTTGTAGAGAAATAAAACGGCATGAAGTGCTTGATTCTGCGTTGATGCAGCAACCTTCTGATTAACAGCCAAATCTGTCAAAAATGCTTCAATTTCAGGAGTTCCCATATCTTTGGGATGCCGTTTATCATGAAAAAATATATATCGTCGAATCCAGCCAACGTAACTTTTTTCTGTTTTATATGAATAATGTTTAAGTCGAATGGCATGAGCTTAGGAAGAATATAGTTTCTGTTTGCTTATCGTTCTCGCTAGAGCTAGTGAGCTTGGCAGGGGAAGTTGGTTTGCGGCTGGCTTTCTACGTTCGACCATTTATTTCATTTGACGAGGTTTCGTTTGACGAGGAGGTTCCAAGAGCAGAAGAGTGGCACTGGTAGTCATTCTCACTAGCTTTTTTGCCCTTTGCTCACTTACCTTGGTGGAAAAAGCAATAATATGAGAATGTCCTTCGTAAGATATGATTCATATGACCGAACGACTTGAGCAGGCAATTGCACAATTAAAAACTCTGCCTACCGACAAGCAGGATGCGATCGCAACCCTAATTTTAGAAGAACTCGAAGAAGAGCAACGCTGGGATGATTCCTTTGCCCGCTCTCCGGATTTGTTAGCTAAACTGGCAGCCGAAGCAATGGCAGAATACCGAGCGGGTAAAACTCAGGAATTAGATCCGGAGACGTTGTGAAATCGCGTACCACTGCTGGTTTCCGTGAAATGTTCGCTGATCTCCCGAAACCTATTCAAGAGCAGACTCGCAAAGCCTATCGGCAATTCAAGCAAGATCCGGGCTATCCCAGCTTGCGATTCAAGAAAGTGCATCCCAAATTGCCCATCTATTCTGCACGCATCAACAGAGACTATCGTGCTGTCGGGCAGTTGGAAGATGATACGGTGATTTGGTTCTGGGTTGGTTCTCATGCAGAGTACGATATGTTGCTTGATCAGTTGTAAAAACGCCAGCTAACAAGTCGATGAAGCGGACGGTTGAAAGATCTCGGTGTGGTGGCAAAGGTTATCTGCCGCCGCTTATCTTGGTCGTTATGCGCCAAATTTCTTATCATTGTGAGAAATGTCAATTCATTATGAGCAACGTCAATGATGCCAAAAGAACCTTTCTTGATAGTGGGCGCGGGTCCAACGGGACTAGCTGCGGCACTACTGTTGGCAAAGCGCGGCATTAAGTCGTGCATTGTAGAAAAGCGTCTTAAACCGTCAGCGCATTCCAAGGCATTCGGTGTCAATCCACGAACACTCGAACTGCTTGAGGGCACTGGAGTGACTGAGCGCTTATTAGAACACGGTCGTCGTATGCAAGCCTTAAACCTCTGGCGCACAGGCGATCGTCTGTTTCATCTAGATTTATCGAAGGTAAAGCACCGCTTCCCATTTATGCTCATTCACTCACAGGCTAAGACAGAGGCATTACTTGCCGAAGCATTAATTGACTTAGGCGGCGAGGTAGAAAGAGGTATCGAGTTTCTGTCACTCAATGACGAACAAACACGCTGTTTCAGTCGCCTTCGACATGCCGATGGCAGAGAAGAAGAGATATCAACCTCCGTCGTTCTCGGCGCTGATGGTCCCAGTAGCACCGTCTGCAAAACGCTCAACATAACATTTGACGGCTCCGACTATGACAGCAACTGGTATCTGTACGATGTAGAGCTTGAAACCTCGCTGAATGCGGATGAAGCCCATGTCTTTTTGCTGGACGATGGTGCAATGTTTATGGTGCGACTAGAGGACAACGTTTGGCGTGTTCTCGGCAATGTTTCAGAACTGCTCGACCGACTACCACAAGGCACAATTTCTGGCACTGTGGTATGGGAATCTGATTTTGCTATCGCCCATCGCATTGCGCGAAGGTTCCAGCAAGGTTGTGCTTATCTAGGTGGCGATGCTGCACATATCCATTCCGGTCTTGGCGCGCGCGGTATGAATTTGGGTATCGAAGACGCATACGTATTCGCAGAACTTGCCGCAGTAGATCAACTGAGTCGCTATCATGCTCTGCGCCATAGTACAGATCATCGTGTGCTGCAACAGATCCAACGCATGACAGAAGTGCCAAAAGGTAAATCCGCATTCTCCCAAGTCGTGCGTCGAGTTGCTCCACTCATAGCACTTTTCCTTCCCCTCGGTTCTAGCAAGATGCGTAAATGGATTCTAGGTTTGGAGCATGAGGTAATTGCAGCAAATGGCACATAACAACACAGTGGAGCGGACAGTACAATGTCTTCTTGCTTCGTTTCAGTTATGTTTGCCGCCGCTCACTTTAGCCGTTATGCAGAAAAACTCTTCAACATCGTAAAAATCCAGGGCAAAACCATACTACATATAGCGGTTTTCACTTGAGTGGAATACAAATTTTACCTCACCCCGCCCTCCGGGCACCCCTCTCCTCCTGACAGGAGAGGGGAAGGGGGTGAGGTTTTAGTGTATTGGACTCAACTGAAATTTGCTATATATCACCTTCCCAACTATTAAGCCAACTTAAAATACACACAAATTCCATTCGCTTTGCGAACTGACAAGTCAGCGTAAGCTATCGCGTAGCGACATCGTGTCACCGCACCCCTAATCCCTAAAAACGATTGCCCTCCCCAACCCCTAAAACTCCGGCAAAACCAACTCCCGACTTTGCCCCGCATAATGACGGTAAATAATCTCCGGCGAATTACCCACCATCGTCGCCACATCCTTCACATCCACCCCATTCCTCAAAGCCATCGTAATAAAAGTATGCCGAGTCTGGTACAGTTTTAAGCGAGCGCACAAAAATAGCAATAGGTGAAGTCCTTACAGAGTGGGGAATTGAAGTTTTAGAACAAATAGAATAAGTAAGTATAGATTTATGGCAAGGGTATAAAAACTTAGTTATAGAATTGATGCCAAATGCTCAAGTCTTAGCAGATAGATTTCATGTGATGACACAGATCAATAAAGTCACAAAACTCGGATGGTGCGTGACACTACAACCCCTATTCTTAAGTCAAAATTTTAATTAAGTGTCACAGCACCCTACAAGTTTAATATGCCTTTTTGCTAAGTCTTTAACAATTTAAAAACTAGCGAAATGACTTACAGCAACGGTGGCGATCGCCTAAGCCGTATAGCTTGTAAGTCGGGTTAGACACGAAAAAAAATTTGTTTATAAGGCCTAATTTATAATTATCGTGTCGTAACCCAACGTTTTATGAAACAAATAAAAAACCCAGTTTGTTGAAAAACCGGGTTTCTTGATAATTAAAAACAATTTAGGAAGACGATATTTGAAACAACGTTCTTCTAAATTTTAAATCTTTGCTTCTTCCCTAACCAATTTATCCCAACCCAAATCTTTCAAGCTGTTATTCCTACGCAAAGGACGAGTTACTAATTCTAAAATGTCCCGCGCATTGGTAAAGCCGTGAATTTGAGCAAAGGTAAATTCTACTGACCATTTTGTATTGATTCCTCTTGCTTCTAAAGGATTAGCGTGTGCCATTCCGGTAATTACTAAGTCGGGTTTTAAGTTATTAATTCGCTGAATTTGATTGTAATTATCGGGTTTTTCAACAATTGTCGGTAGAGGTACGTCCATTTCGTGACAAGTCTTTTCTAAAAGTTGCAATTCAGCAGCTTGATAACGCTTGTCCATGTAAGGAATACCGATTTCGGGAACTGTCATTCCACAGCGGATTAAAAACCGGGCTAAAGATATTTCCAGTAAATTATCGCCCATAAAAAACACCGACTTTCCGCGAATTAACTTCACGTAGTCTTCCAAATTTTCCCAAATTTGTGCTTCTCGTTCGTCCAAACCTTGGGGAGTAATATCAAACACCGAGCAAATTTTCTCAATCCAAGCGCGGGTTCCATCGGGCCCGATGGGAAATGGTGCGCCGATTAATTTACATTTACGTCGTCGCATTAAAGTTGTAGCGGTGCGGCTGAGAAAGGGATTGACACCGGCGACATAATACCCTTCTTCAATTACTGGTAATTCTGTAAATCTTTTTTCAGGTAGCCAGCCATTCACTTTAATACCTTGTCTTTTCAATTCTAAGGTCAACTGAGTGACAACAGGGTCAGGTAAGGAACCAAAAAGAACTAAAGGTGGATGATCTACATATTCCGAATCTTCTTGAGTGACAACTTCATTTTTCTTACCAAAACTAAGCAGTTTTTGAATGCCGTTACGTTCTTCTTTATTCTTTTCTACTACAGGTGCATTTTGGGGACAACGATTAGCCATTGCGGCTAAAACCGTATCTTCTCCTTGAGTGAAAGCGTAGTCCAAGCCATTTGCTCGCGCTACGACCACGGGAATGCCGATTTCAGCTTCTAATCTGGGGGCTAGACCCTCCAAGTCCATTTTGATGATTTCGGTGGTACAGGTGCCAATCCAGACGATTACACTGGGATTGCGATCGCGTTTGATTTGCAAGCACAATCTTTTGAGTTCTTCATAATCGTTGAGTTGTGCGGAAATATCACCTTCTTCTAATTCTGCCATTGCATAACGGGGTTCAGCGAAAATCATGACTCCCATTGCGTTTTGCAAGAAGTAACCGCAAGTTTTTGTCCCAATTACCAAAAAGAAACTATCTTCGATTTTTTGATATAACCACGCTACGCAGCTAATCGGACAAAAAGTATGGTAATTACCTGTTTCACATTCAAAATTTAAAGTTTGTGGTTGTGCAACTGTCATTTTATTTGTTCTCCCCTTAATGTTTTAGTTAGGAGTTAGGAGTGGGGAGTTAGGAGTCAAATTCATAACTCTTCTGACTCTTCTAAGTCTTAACTCTTAACTCTTAACTCTTAACTCCTAACTCTTAACTCCTAACTCTTAACTCCTAACTCTTAACTCCTAACTCTTAACTCCTAACTCCTAACTCCTAACTCCTA
>JBHJOU010000939.1:0-13537 GCA_050329355.1 Rivularia sp. (in: cyanobacteria) | reverse complement strand
AGATAGTTTTATTGCATTGTTGTGAAAAATATTTGTCATGTATAGTCTAATTCTACAACGGGGTCTAATTATTATGTTGTTGTTGTTATATAAATATATATTTGAGTGTTACTTATTTTTGAATTGGTTAAGGGAAAGAAGGGGAAGGGGACGACGATTGAAACTGATGATGGGGAATACGATCCGGATACTACGACTACTATTAGTCGAGGTGTTGGTAGGTGTCCTAATTGTGCGAATGTGATTGATAATGAATACATTTCTTCACCCAGTCAAGAAAGTAAGTTAGGACATCAAATTTATGCAGTTGCTTATAAAAAAGGAAAAGGTAGTTTAGAATTTACTACACCAAAAGAATGTGATTTAAAAGGTGTTTATTTAGCTGAATCAAATTTTTTTGAAAAACTGAGTCAATGGGAAACAAATAATCTTATTAGTCATGAACCTACACCAACTAATCCTCAATATTCCATGATTCGTAATTATGGAATTACAGAATGGATACAGTGTTTCAACCCACGTCAACTTTTAACGCTTGTAACTTATCTAGAAATCATCAACGAAGCAAAAGCACTAATTCAAGCTGAGTATGAATGGGAAAAAGTCGAAGCAATTTCAACTTATTTAGCTCTAGTTTTAGATAGATGTGTTGATAGAAATTGTAGATTATCTATTTGGCACACAGCAAGAGCTTCTATTGAGAGAGCATCAACACAACACGCGCTAAATTTAACATGGAATTACCCAGAAATTAACGGTGCTGGCGAATTGTGGCTTTCATGTGCTGACGCATTTGTATCTGATTATGAAAACCTATGTGCATTATTCGGAACTAAACCCGGTTCAACAGGTATCCCAGGAATCGAACAACACGATCCAAAAACAATTCAAATCGAATCAGCATCAGCCGATAACTTAATCCATATCCCCAACAACTCAGTAGACGCAGTTATCACAGATCCACCTTACTACGGTACAATTCCCTACGCAGATTTATCCGACTTTTTCTACGTCTGGCAAAAACGCACCCTCGGCGATATCTTCCCCGAATTATTCTACCTCGAACTCACCGACAAAGACCGCGAAGCCGTCGCCAATCCTTCCCGCTTCCGCAACATGGGAATATCCCCGGAAGAATTAGCCAACCAAGACTACGAAGCCAAAATGGCAATGGTTTTTGCTGAATACCACCGAGTTTTACGCGACGATGGCGTAATGACTGTACAATTTAACCACAAAGATTCCGGCGCGTGGGATGTTTTAGCAAAATCACTCATCGATGCAGGATTCGAGATAACCGCATCTTGGGCAGTCAGCACCGAAAACCCCCAAAATCTGCACCAAGCTCAGAAAAACGCGGTATCCAGCACCGTACTTTTAGTATGTCGCAAACGCAACCCGGAAGCAGAGCAAGCTTGGTGGGATGACATCCGCACTGATATCAGAAATATCGTCTTTGAAAAAGCTCCAGAAATCGAAAAATCCCTAGCAGCAGATTCTCGTCCCGATGCCGATAAAGTAGCAGATTCCCGTCAACGAATCAAACCCCCCGGTATCGATTTATGCTTAACCGCTTTCGGTGCAGCTTTGAGCGTATTTACCAAATATACCTCTATTCTCGACAGCGCTGGCAATCAAGTAGAACCCAAAGCAGCATTTGAAGAAGTGCGTCAAGCCATAGTGGAATACCGATTGCAAAATTTATTAGAAGGTAAAGATTTTAATGGCATTGACCCATTAACTCAATGGTATATATTAGCATGGGACACCTTTGAAGCCCGCGAATTTCCCTTTGACGAAGCTCGACAACTGGCTTTAGCAGTCGGTGGTTTTGACGTTTCCGACTTAGCAAAAAAGCATAAATTAATAGAATCAAAAGGTGGTAGTTGTAAATTACTTACACCCCAACAAAGACTCAAAAAACGCGCATTCTCGGTGAATGAAAACGACTTTTCCGCTCAATATCTATTAGACGGACTTCATGCCATAATTGCCCTTTACCAAGAAGAAGAAAACATCGAAGCCATCCGGAGATTTTTGAAAAATACGGGATTAGTCAGCAACGATTTATTCATGCGGACATTTGAAGTAGCCTTGAAAGTTATCCCGCAAATCCGCGACGAAAAGAAACGCATACCCGAAGAAAAAGTTTTACAAGAATTGTGGTTATCAATGGATGAAATTAAAGCCAAAGTATCCTACGTTCAACAGGAATTAGAATTGAATCAAGGGGGACAGTTAGAATTATTTTGACAATTAATATAGCAGTTTTCACGCTTGATAGAATACAGATTAACCTCACCCCTTCCCCTCTCCTTATTAAGGAGAGGGGTGCCTTTAGGCGGGGTGAGGTTCCGTATTTGTATTGGACTTAACTGAAAACCGCTATAGCGTTGAATGCGATGCATTTTTTGTGGTGCGGGCATCTTAAACGCTTTGTATATACAAATTAGGCATATAGCTACTTATAAACCGTTATAATAACATCAAGTTTAACAATATTACTTCATAATATTTGACTTATGCTAATCCAGAAAATTGTCCAAGAATTGCAAAATATCCCTGAAGATAAATTAGCAGAACTTTATGACCTAATTCATTACTTTCGACTCGGTTTAAGTCAGGAACATACACAACCCCGCACCCCTGGTTTATTGAAAGGAGAACTCAGTGATACTTTCTTTGAAGCACTTCCAGAAGAGGAACTCCAGCAATGGGAATGAGCTATCTCATTGATACCCACATTTTTTTATGGTGGCTCTTTGACAGTCCAAAACTACACAGTGAATGCCGAGAAATCATTCGCAACCCAAATAATCGCATCATTGTTAGCAGCGCTTCTGCTTGGGAAATTGCCACTAAATACCGCATCGGTAAACTACCCGAAGCTAAACAACTTGTTGAGGAATATTCGCAGATATTGCACCAAGCTAAATTTATCGAACTTGCCATCACAACATCTCACGCACTCAGAGCCGGAAGTTTGCCAATTGCGAGATCCATTCGATCGCATGATTATGGCTCAGGCTGAACTTAAAAATTTACCCGTTATCACCGATGATGTAGCCTTTCAGACTGGACTGATTCAGGTAATTACCGACTTCAAGTAAAAATCTAAATACACTATTTTGGCGAGGGATAATAAATTATGTATCAATACAATCCCCTACATTGCCTACCATCTTCCGCAGAATTACCAGATTCTGACGATACCCCTGTGGATAGCGAACTACAAATATTAATACCCAACTTATTATTAGCAATTTTGTCAGCAATTTGGCAAAACCGCGATGATTGGTATTTTGGAATTAACATGGGTGTTTATTACGAACCTAGCAAAAATCCGATTGTTCCCGATGGTTTTCTAAGCTTGAATGTAGAAAGATTTATCGGAGAAAACGGACGTTCAAGTTACGTACTTTGGGAAGAAGATAATATTCCGCCAATTTTAGCTTTAGAAGTTGTCTCTCAAACTTACAACGGAGAATACGAACAGAAAAAAATAGATTATGCAGAATTAGGGATATTATATTACGTTATTTATGCACCAACACGTCTACGTCGCAAGCGTCAACGGTTAGAAGTTTATCGTTTAATTAACGGTGAATATATTCTACAACCAGGTGATAAAATTTGGATGCCAGAGATAGGTTTAGGTATTGGAAGAGAACAAGAAACTTATCAAGGAAGAATGCGAGAATGGTTGTTTTGGTATGACCAAAATGGCAATAGATACCAAACACCAGAAGAACAATTGCAGAGTCTTATAACAAGGTTACAACAAAGAGGAATCGACCCCAATACACTTTAAAAAGGTGAATATTTAACGGTTAAATGTTATTAACAAATAAACTAGGAGCAATAATAGAAATGAAAGTTAGAGGAATCAAACGCGGTCAAAATATCGAGTTACTAGAACAAATTAACGATATCCCTGACGGTACAGAAATTATTATCGATTTTAAAATTTCTTCAAATAAAAATATTCCGAATAAACAACCTCTTACAGATGAAGAGAGACTTGCAAAACTGAATGAATTATTTGGTGCTTGGAAAAACCAACCCGATTTAATCGAAATATATGACGAAATTGATAAACAGCGTCATAATTATCGAGGTAGAAAAATAGATTCTTTTGATAATATGGATAACGAATAATGTATTTATTAGATACTAATATTTGCATTGCGTTGATGAAAAATAATTATAAAGCAGTTGCTATATTCAATCGTTTTTTTAGTCAATGTTATTTATCAGCTATTGTCGTTTCTGAATTATATAAAGGTGCTTACTGTTCTAAGCAGGTTGAGAAAAATATTGAAACTATATTACAAATAACTGAACTATTACCAGTTGAATCATTTGATTCTGATGCTGCTATTGAGTTTGGGAAAATTCAAAGTGAACTTAGACAGATTGGTAAACCAACCGGAGAAATTGACGCACTAATTGCTGCTGTAGCTCGTTCTCGTGACGATATTCTCGTTACTAACAATATCAAAGATTTTGAAAATATTCCTAATTTACAATTAGATAACTGGTTAGAATCTTGAAAAAACTACGCGATTATCCCTGGAAAATAAGTTACTCTAGCAATACTGATAATACCATTGCTGATTTCTATATTCCCGCTTTAGAATGTGCGATAAAATATGACCGAAAATCCGGCTTTTTTAGCAGCGCTATCCTCAGTAAAGTTGCTCGCGGATTGGGTGCAATGCTGCATGATGAAGGGCAAATCCGGTTAATTATGGGTTGTCAATTTAGCCCCCAAGATTTAGCAGCGATTCAACAAGGTTTTGCGTTAAGAGATGTTTTATTAAGTCGTTTAGATACCGAATTAAAACCACCGGAAAACTTTGCTCAACTCAAACATTTTGAAATCCTCAGTTGGTTGGTTGCAAATAATTATCTTGATATTAAAATTGCGATTCCTCTCAAGGAAAATGGTATTCCAGAATCCAGCGAACAACAATTAGATCCACAACACATTTTTCATGAGAAAGTTGGTATTTTTACTGATAATAATGGGGATAATTTAGCTTTTAGTGGTTCCAATAATGAGTCTATCAGCGGTTGGTCAAAAAATGTCGAATCTTTCCATGTTTATTGTTCTTGGGAAGGTGGAAGGGAACTTGATAGAGTTGAAGAAGAAGTTTCTAGATTTGAACAACTTTGGTTTGATATTTCACCTAATGTCCGAGTTTTTGATGTTCCGGAAGCTGTACAAAGAAAACTTTTACAATATACTCCCAATATTAAACCTATATGGGAACCCAAAATAGAATTTGATACTCGGATTATTGATTGTGCAGAAGATTATGGATTAAAAAACCGCAGAGGCGCGGAGAGCGCTGAGAAAAGAGATAAGGAGGTATTAATAGTAAGTGAAGATGAATTAAATAAGTTTAATCAATTAGCTAATATTCATACAGATCCAGGTTGTTTGGATTTTTGTTTAAATTCAATTCCGATTAAACCTTGGGTACACCAAATTAAAATTCTCCGTCGGGTTGCAGAAACGTTTCCTCAAAGTTTTCTTATTGCTGATGAAGTTGGTTTAGGAAAGACTATTGAAACAGGTTTAATTCTCAGATATTTAATATTAGCTAAAAAAGTCAAGCGCGTACTTATTCTCGCACCCGCGAGTGTTCAACCGCAATGGCTGGAAGAATTACGAGAAAAATTTAATCTGCATTTCTGGAGTTATGCCCAAAATGAATTTACAAACTTAACCCCCCAACCCCCTTCCCTACAAAGAAAGGGAGAGAACAATTATTCCCCTCTCCTTCAACAAGGAGAGGGGTTAGGGGTGAGGTTACAACAATCCCACGGTTTAGGGGTGAGGTTAAATCCTTGGAATTCTCACGATTTAATCCTCTCTTCTTCCCACTTAGTAAGAAGAAAAGAAAGAATGCAGGAACTCTTAGAAGCTGAACCTTGGGATTTGGTAATCTTAGATGAAGCACACCACGCTCGTCGTAAAAGTCCCCAAAACCGCAAAGAAACCCCAAATCGCTTGTTGCAATTAATGACACAATTGAAGGAAAAAACTAAATCTTTAATTCTGCTTTCTGCAACTCCGATGCAAATCGATGCAATCGAAATCTTTGATTTATTATACCTCTTAGGATTGCAAGGACATTGGAGTTACGGCGATAATTTCTGTCATTACTTTGAATCGCTCCAGCAAAATCCTAAGCCAGAAACCCTTGACTTTTGGCAACTTATGTGTATGGATTATTTCCAACGTGGTGGAGAACCAAGTTCAAGATTACAAAAATTCTTACATAAAACAGACCGAATTCTCGCTTACAAAATTCAAGATACTTGGCAAAGCGGTAAAAAAATCGTCAACCATAAAAAAATCTTAGCAGATAAAGACTTTATCACCGCTTCTTGTCAATATCTAACCGCGAATACCCCACTTAAAGATTTGATGTTTCGCCATACCCGCGACACCTTGAGACAATATTATCAAAGGGGACTTTTAGCAAAAGATATTCCCATTAGAGAAGTATACGACAATGCGATCGCCCTTGAATCACAACGAGAAATCCCCCTTTACCAAGCAGTCAGCGATTATGTACGGCATTTTTACAGATTAGCGCAAAAAGACCAACGCTCCTGTTTGGGTTTCTTGATGACTTTATACCGCAAACGCTTAACCAGTTCATTTTACGCCATCAAATCATCTCTGCAACGCCGTTTGGATTTCTTATTAACCCAACAGGGAAGTATCTTGAGCAATGATGATTTAGCAGACTTAGACGATGCAGACGACGCAGTAATTACCGGGTTAGAATCCTATTTTGAACCAGTAGATCCCCAAGAAATCCAGTATCTTGAAGATTTATTACAACAGTTTGACAATACCGGGGAAGATACCAAACTTTCCCAATTTATCAAAATCCTCCGTCAAGAACTTTTAGAAAGAGAAAGTGCGATCGCCTTTACTCAATACACCGATACAATGGACTATTTGCGAGCAACTTTGCAGCAATCCTATGGTAGTCAAGTAGCTTGTTATTCCGGTAGAGGTGGAGAACTTTTACAAACAGTTGATAATCAACAAGTTTGGAAAGTTGTTCCTAAAGAAGAAATCAAAAAACGCTTTCGTGACAATGAAATCAAAATTCTTCTATGTACCGAATCCGCTTCCGAAGGCTTAAACTTACAAAACTGCGGAGTATTAATCAACTATGATATGCCGTGGAATCCCATGCGAGTCGAACAACGCATTGGTAGAATTGACCGTATCGGACAAAGATATTCTACCGTGCGGATTCACAACTTTTACTATGACGGTACAGTAGAAGCAAAAGTTTACAGAAAATTGCGCGATCGTATTAACGCTTTTGCCACAGTTGTCGGTAATTTGCAACCAATTTTAGCTCAAGTCCCCACCTTTATCGAACAAGCAGTCATGAGTGCAGATCCAGAAGAAGAAGACGTTTTGATGTCACAATTTGACTCAGTAATAGATACCCCTGGCTCACGAATTGCTGTGGAAGATATGACGGTTATGGATATGGATGCAGACTTAGCTGAAATTCAAAAACCGATTACTCCTTCACCCTTCACACCGCAAAACATCGAACATTTATTTACCACTTCAATAACTTTAAAAAATTGCAACGTCATTTTTACCCCTAGTCAGCAAAAAACTTGGCAGCTAGTATATCAAAATAATACATATAACATTACTTTTTATCCCCAAACTTTTGACGAAACACCTTCATTAAGGTTAATGAGTTTTGGTGATTCTTTGTTTGAGGAATTGCTGGAATTAGTTATTTTTAAACATTCTGCTTGAATCAAAATATAAGTTATTTACATTAATTGACTCAATTTTCTACCTTAGACAATTCAGCTAACGGCACCATAGGCTGGTAAACATCTAACTTCGCTTCCGTACCTTACTAATATTTTCCCAAATACAGCTTTATCTGCTTCATTTCCATCTCCCGCTCTCATTAATAATGGTATATCTCCATCACTACTCGTGATTAAATCTAATACACATTGTTTTAAATCTGGTCTGTGGTGCGCGGTCTTGGGGGTTTCCCCCACGAGCGACTGGCGAACCCGAAGGGTCACGAGAATATCCTTTAGTTATGAACACTTAATCGCCAAAATGGATAACAACGAAATTTCTGAACTGATGATGGCGATCGCCAACAAGTTAAAAACTAATCGTGAAGAGAATACTAGTAAAAACACTAATCAGGATAGTATTAATAAAACCTTACTAATTTCTTAGTATTGGTTTAAACAAAACTTAACTATTCACAAGAATTAAATTAAGATAATCTGGCTATGAAAAAGATTAGTCAAGGTAAGTTGGTGCAATTCGTGGAATTTGAGGAATTTAAGCGACATATTGATGAACTGCCGCTAGAACAGCGCACAGAATTAGCACAAAGAGCGATTGTTTTAGTTGGTGGTAGCAATAATGATGCGTTTGTTTTAGGCGATCGCAGTGGATCTTACTATGGTTTTGGTGGTAATGCAGATTATGCTCAAATTGCTGACTTATCCAGGGGAGATGTGATTAAGTTAGGAATTGGTGAAACTTATTTTGCTAGAGGAGATGCTGCTGGATTTGACTTATTTGTTGCAAGAGGTTCTGCTTTTGATTTAGTTGCAGATGTTCGCACTACCTTTGGAGCAAGTTTACCAGTTGGGACTTTCAACCTCGCTTCTGGTCAAAGTTTGGGTATATTTTTGGGTGCTTAAATTTTAGCTGCTTTAAGGATGAATTTTTTACCCAAAACCCGTTTGATAAGATTTTTCGGGAAATGTGGGTAATTAGCTTTGCTCCCGAGGTTACGATGCAAATTATTAGACCCACACACCGAAATTTTCACCGCAGACATGGGTTCATTTTATGGAAAAGATGGGTAATTGCAAATGTAGTTGCAGAGATTTTCAATTTCACTTTAATTGCGATCGCAAATAATGCAGTCACAATGTTTGAAGATGTGAATGGTAATGGGATTTTAATTTTAATCGGTTTAATTAGGGGTATTGTATTAGGAATTGCTCAATGTTTTGTTTTGCGTCACTATATTTGTCATTTCATTTATTGGTTAATTGTAACAATAGTAGGAGCTTTTTTAGGATGGATAATATTGTTATTTCCCAGTGTTATAACTGCCTTAGAATTGGCTTTGACTACTGAAGGTTTACCAACTACATTAATCCTTGTCAGGTTATTGTGGCTCGGAGCTAGTATGGGGACATTTTTGTGTAGGTAATGTTGTTGATTCTGCTGGGATTGGTTGCACTGATAAATTTTGAGTTGATATTGATGTTGCCACCATTACCGCCCTTTTCTTCCGTCCCTGCGTTGGTGGAGATTTGACCACCACGGCGCATGAGGAGTAAATCCCTAATTACCAGCTTAATATTACCCCCATTGCCTGATGCTGATTCAGCGATTAATCTTCCTTGTTTATCTAAAATAACTTTGGGCGAGTTAACTTCAATATCACCTGCAACACCAAAGCCTGAAGAACGAACAAAGAAACCACTATTAGTATCATCTTTCAGAAACCTTTTTGAGAGATACATCTGCCCGTGTAATTGTTCTCTGGAAATGCCAAACTAACATTATTGCCATCTAGCTGAAGATTGATGTTTCCAGCAGCAGACAATCCTCCTAACTCAACTCGACCACCATAGGCTCGCAATCTGCCTCCATCCATATTAATGTCGCTACCTATAAGTAATAAACTCTTCCCGTCTGGTACTCGTAAACCAGATGCATTAATTCCTGAAGGAGATATTCCTGCTGGTGCGATTGAGTTATTTTGAATAGCTGCATTTTGATTAATCTGATCAAAAAACAAAGCCGATGGATTAACAGTTAACACCCCTAGTGTCTGGGGATTTGTCGCACTAAAACTTCCTTGATTTCCAAATTGAATCCCGTTGGCAGTTGTCGCCACAAACGAACCACCAACATCTAATCTGGAATTTTCCCCGAAAATAATCCCATTGGGATTTATTAGAAATAGGTTGGCATTTGAAGAGACAAAGTTATCACCAACCGCTTGAATAGTACCCAATGTACCCAAAATCTCAGACCGATTACTTCCAGTTACCCGCGTCAAAACATTCGCAATACTGGCATTGGGAATAAAAAAGTAAGCTCCCCGTGCAGCACTGACGTTAAACTCTCGAAAACTGTGGAATAAATTTTGCTCCCGTTGCGCTCCACCTGTAATTAATTCATTGGGAATGCCACCAAGATTAAATATGACATTAGAGCTTTCAGACGAGAGTGTATTATCCGGTACTAAATTACTTTGAGCCAAAACTGGGCATTGGGAACCCGTAAATGGGAAAAAGATAACTCAAGCAAGTAACAGAGCTTTACGTCCCTGCCATATCGCATCTTTGCATCCCAACAGAACCGAAGCAGGCGATACTTCAAGAAAATGCCACACTTTCCCACTCCAGCCCAATTTTTGCACTTTTCCCTTTCCCACACATAAAAGTTTTAAATTTAATAATAAAACTAGTATTTACACTGATTCTCTTCCTCACAATATCACGTAATAACTTTACAGAAAAGAAAATAAGCAATTAAAAATAGCTGCAACCCGAAGCGCTACACTAAGGACATCCCAACAACAGTAATCAAATCCCTATGCCTCGTTGGTTTAACACCGCAGGTCCTTGTAAAGCCGACATTCACTATATGCTACCGCCAACTGTGAGGTTGCCGAATTTGGAGCGACTAATTGCCCAAGAAAGCTATTTTGTCATTCATGCTCCTCGCCAAACGGGCAAAACGACGGCAATGCTGGCTTTGGCGAAACAACTTACAGAAAGCGGAAACTACGCGGCAGTCATGGTATCTGCGGAAGTTGGCGCACCATTTAGTGATGACCCTGGAACAGCCGAATTAGCAATTCTTGGTGCTTGGAGTGATGCGATCGCAGACTGCTTGCCAAGAGAATTGCAACCCCCTGCTTGGCATGAAGCACCAAATGGGCAGAGGATTCAAGGTAATCTCAGGGCATGGGCGCAAGTTTCACCAAGACATGTTGTACTATTTATTGATGAAATTGATTCTTTGCAAGATGAAGCACTAATTTCGATTTTACGACAGTTACGTGATGGTTATCGCAGTCGTCCAAAAAACTTTCCTTTATCTGTTGGGTTAATTGGTTTGCGGGATGTGCGGGATTATAAGGTTGCTTCTGGTGGAAGTGATCGCTTAAATACAGCAAGCCCCTTTAATATCAAAGTCCGCTCCCTCACCCTGAGAGATTTTAATGCAATGGAGGTAGCGCAATTATACCAACAACATACCGAAGACACGGGACAAGTTTTTACCCCTGAAGCGATCGCAACAGCATTTGATTTGACCCAGGGACAACCTTGGTTGGTAAATGCCCTTGCTAAAGAAATTGTTGAAGAGATGGTGATGGATGTAAATGTAGCAATTACACCTGAGCATATTCACGCAGCCAAAGAAATACTAATTAAAAGGCAAGATACTCATCTTGATTCCCTTGCTGAAAGGCTGCGAGAACCAAGGGTAAAGGCAATTATTGAACCCATACTTGCAGGTTTAGAACTAGGTGATGTGCCAAATGATGATATTCAATTTGTCATGGACCTGGGCTTATGTAAAATGGACCCGTTAGGAGGACTTGCGATCGCTAATCCGATTTATCGGGAGGTGTTACCTAGAGTATTAACAGTAACACCGATGGCTTCTTTGCCTCAAATAGCACCTACTTGGTTAACTAAGTCAGGGGAGTTAGATACGGATGACCTATTACAAGCCTTTTTAGCGTTTTGGCGACAACATGGGGAACCATTACTTGGTAGCGCTTCTTACCATGAGATTGCTCCCCATTTGGTATTAATGGCATTTTTGCATCGGGTGGTGAATGGGGGTGGAACATTAGAAAGGGAATATGCCATTGGACGCGATCGCATGGATTTATGTTTAAGATATGGCAAGATTACTCTAGGAATCGAGTTAAAAGCTTGGCGGGATAAAAGAAGAGACCCAATGGAATCGGGTATTGAGCAGTTAGATTCCTATTTAGCTAGATTGGGGGTAAATTTTGGTTGGTTGATTATTTTCGATTTACGTGCCAAGGCTTTGCCCATTGACGAACGATTAACAACTGAAGTCACAACTACAAAAAATGGGCGTTCTGTGACTATTGTTAGGGCTTAGTTGAGATATAAACCTCGTAAAAGTGGAGTTTTGTCATTGCGACGTAAGGAAGCAATCTCACAATCTGGAGTTACAAACTACGGTTCTCAAAATAGATGAGGTTTAAAATCAACATTCTTTACCAAGTACAAGCTTCCCATTTGGTAGTTCGTATACTCCAGATGGCTCAATAACGGGGTCGCCAATTTGCCAGGGTCGTGTTTGTGTTGGTAAATTTGTAGATTCTGCTGGGATTGGTTGCACATCTCCAGTGGAATAGGAAGGAAGAGAAGCATCACCGGGACGTGCAGGTAAACCACCGGAACCTGTGATGAAATTCATGGGACATTGCAGTAAGGCTTGGTTGGGAAGTGCGATGCTTTTACAGTAAGGCTTGGTTGAGAAGTGCGATCGCTTTAGGTATGGGTTAAATTCAAAGCGCGATCGCTTTGCAGCAAGGGTTAAATTACAAGTGCGATCGCTTGTATAGTAAAGCTTGTTTGGGAAATGCAATCGCTTTACGGTATGGGTTAAATTCAAAGTGCGATCGTGTTGGATGCTATTATCAGCTCGATCGATTTAACTGATGATGGGTAATTCATGCGATCGCGATTTTCTAAACGGGTAAATTTATTCGATGCTTGTTGGGCAAATTTTCGCGATCGCTAAAATTATGGATATTTTTGACGGTTTGCTGCGATCGTTCTTTACTCTTGCTTCGGCTTAATTTCAAATTCGAGTTTAGAACGATAAAAACAAACATCAAATTCTAGAAAAAAATTTGTTTGCCCCAGAATCAATGGTGCATTAACACTCCGAATCCAAGCAAATGCTAATCTAACTGGTGCAAATTCTCCTATCTCGGCTATTGCAAATAACGGCATTGCTGACTGATTGCTGAGATTTCCAGCTAATCGAAGAATCGCTTTGCTATCATCCCAAGTTGCACCAAGTTGAACACCAATTTCATAGGGTAAAACATTTATCGTTGCACCACTATCTACTAGCCCAACTACTTCAACAAATCTATTATTACTACTAAGAATAAGTGGAATTCTTGGTAAACTATCAAATTCATTTTGCGCTGGACTATTTGTTGAGTATTTGAATCTCATATTATTTAATCAGTCTTGTCATCCTGTTTCATTGCTTGCATTAAAACCTCCCCCACACCAAAATTATCATAGGGTGTTTCTAGGTAATAAGTTTTGTGTGGTTCTAAAGGATAAATATCGTCACTAGTTTCTAATTCTGAAGCGAGAATACGCATTAGTTCCACCTTATCTGCAACAGCAAGCTGTCGAATAGCACTCAAGATTTCCGTTAATGTCATTGCTTTGCTCTCCCAAT
>JBHJOU010000909.1:0-9606 GCA_050329355.1 Rivularia sp. (in: cyanobacteria) | reverse complement strand
CATATTGGAAATAAGCTGCAAATGCGTCGCTTCCCGTTTCATTTTGAGTTTAAATTTAGTAACGGTAATCTTTTCCCTATTGAATTAAATCCGTTGCGTTTTGGACAAGTTGCTCTTCCCGACATTACAGAATATGCTTTTGGTTTCAATCCTTACGATTTGTTTTTTGCAGATAAAGCACCCGATTGGAATTCTTTATTAGGTAATTCAAATTATTCTCAAGTTTATGCATTTGTTCTTGCTAGCCTACCAGAAAAATATGAATCTAAAAAACATTGGTTTGATCAGCAATCTTTCTGCAATACTTTCGGGAATAAATTATTAAACTATCTTCCCAGTAATCCGGAAATAACTCCTTTTTTTGGAGTAGCCCATATTGTTGCAGATAAAGTTGAAGACGTGCTTGCATATCTTGAACTTGATTTTGACAGTTTTTTGAAGGTTAGGGAATAGGGAATAGAATTTATCTAGGGAAACACTTAAATGGACTTAATCTTCTTTTTGTTTTTTTCGTTTGTTTTACTTTTAATTAGTGTTTTTAAGGGATATTTTATTGTTTATCCTTTACTAGCTTCCATAACTGCTTTATTTTTCTTACTTGTAAAAAGAGGATTTAAGCCAAAGAAACTATTTACTTTAGCTTGGATTGGTAGTAAAAAATCTTTCTCAGTTATATCCATTCTCCTACTGATTGGAGTAGTTATAGCAGTTTGGATGATGGCAGGAACAGTACCAGCTATTGTCTACTATGGCATTCAGATGATTAATCCTTCATACTTTATCGTGTCAGCCTTTTTATTAACTATTTTTGTCTCCTTATTAATTGGAACTTCTTTTGGAACTGTAAGTACAATTGGGATTGCTTTAATGATAATGGCAAGCGGGAGTAGCGTAAATCCTCATCTGATTGCTGGTGCGATTATAGCCGGAGCATATTTTGGCGATCGCTGTTCCCCGATGTCTTCCAGTGCTAATTTAATTTCTATAATTACCCAAACTAAAATCCACACAAATATTAGAAGGATGTTAAAAACAACTTTTCTACCTTTGGTTGTTTCTACTATAGTTTATTTACTGCTTTCTATTGCTAATCCCGTAAAATTTGAACAGCAAAATATCACTTTTGAAATTAGTCGATTATTTAACATTAATGCAATTGTACTTTTACCAGCTTTAGCGATTTTATTACTTGCTTGGTTGCGGATAGAAATTAAAATATCGATGCTGATAAGTATAATTATTGGTCTATTTATTAGTATATATATTCAAGGCTATTCCTTTTTTGATATTTTTCGATATATGCTTCTAGGCTTCCAATTATCAGAAGATAGTAGCTTGAAAAATATTATCCTTGGAGGCGGTATAATTTCTATGGCTAAAGTATCTTTAATTGTGATTGTCTCTACAGCATTTGCTGGTCTTTTCAGCGGAACTAAAATATTAGAATCTGTAGAAATATATCTCAAAAAAGCGAAATCTAGGTCTAATTTATTTTTAGGGACAAATCTTGTCGGTATAGCTTCAGCAGCATTTGGTTGTACTCAAACAATTGCAATTCTTTTAACTGAAGAATTAGTTAGAGATAATTATCAAGAAAATAAAATAGATAATTACCAGCTTGCAGTGGATTTAGAAAATTCTGTAGTTGTACTTTCTCCCTTAATTCCTTGGAATATTGCTGGGTTAGTTCCGGCAACCGTTTTGATGACAGATTCAGGCTTTATTCCCTTTGCATTTTATCTGTATTTTGTCCCATTGTTTAATTATATTGATCTAAAAATTAAAGAAAACTGATTAAAAAAACCTTACTAGACGCAGAGAGCGCAAAGGAAAGAGATTGAGAGAGAAGAGTAGTTATAGATCGGGAAAGAAGTAATATTTACAAAGACAAAAACTGATGGTAAAACTTTCTTTTAATGTTCCACCCGTCTTTAGAAGATGCTACTGCTTTCGATTGTGCTAGGAACTCAATATCATAATCAAAAGGACTTATATTCAATCCGTTTTTGAAAAACATATTACGAAGCTTCCACATATTCACACAAAGTAGTCGGTTCGGGAATAGATAAACCTTCTTCTCGTAAGCCTTCCAAATGAAAATTAATTGCTTCTTTAATTTGTTGATTCACTTCTTGAATAGTTGCACCAGTTGCTACACATCCAGGTAAATCTGGAACATAAGCTGAATAATTATTAGCTGCTTTCTCAATTACAATTGCATAACGCATTAGTTTTCTTCCTCTTCTTTGATTTGTTCTTCTTTTATTTCTTCAATTTCTTCGCTTGTCTCTGTTTTTAGTTGAGCTTGTTTCAAAATGCTATTTAACGTACCTGGTGCTAAATCATCGGACAATTTACCTGGAACTGTCACCAAACCCGACTTTATAGCGTGCTTATATTGACGATGACTACCCTTAGTTCTCGCAAGATACCAACCATTTTCTTCTATTAGTTTAATGATTTTGCGGACTTTTATTTGTGAACGAAATAACTTTTATTAGCTTTTATTTAGACACCTTAGCCGCTTTTGCTCTGCGCTTCCCTTTGCGCCCCTCTGCGTTAAATTAAAATATATTATTCTTATACCTTAACTCGAAGCACTAGTATAAAACCTCAACGCAAACCGCCAAAATCTCGAAGAAACAAAAAACAATCCCAAAGCTAATATCCCCGCACCTATCACCCAAACAACTTGACTTCTACCAAGCATCGCTTCCGCAGGAACAGTAGTTAAAAAAGCCACCGGAACTACAAAGGTAAAAAACAAACGAAAACTTGCTGGATAAGCCACCATTGGATATCTCCCAGCTTCAATCAATCCCCGCAATACTTCAGTAACATTGTATATTTTCACAAACCAAATACTCGTGGCTCCCAGCATAAACCACAAGCTATAAAGAATTATCACACTAAAAAACAGCGCTGGAATACTCGCAAGATAATCACCAATTCCCAAACCGAGACGATTCCCTGCATAAAAAATGATTATACTGCCAAAAATTAAATCCGAGACCCCCCAAGGTGAAACGGTGTGAGAAGAAAGCCAAAATTGACTGTGGATAGGTTTTAACAAGACAAAATCCAGAGTTCCTTCCTGTACATGACGCACAATCCGATTTAAATTGGGAGCGAGAAAGGTTTCCGAAAAACCTTGCAATAAAGTGTAAATCCCCACAACTATCAAAGCAGCTTCCCATTGCCATCCAGAGAAAGTATAGCCGGTACGGTAAAACAAAAACAAGCTGAACAAGCTACCTGCAAGGTTTCCCACACTGCTGAGAGTCGCAATTACAAAATTAACCCGATACTCCATTTCAGCAGCTATAGCAGCACTCCAAAATAATTTAATAACTTTTAAGTATCTTTGCATGGTGAAAACTCTTAGCGCTTCCGGTATAGTTAATTTTCAGACTGTATATTGTGCTGATATAAACTGTGCTGTAAATAATATGGCTAAATTGTCCAACGAATTAAACCGCTTTTTTTTTGAAGAAGAACGTACTTCTACGACAATAACTTTAGAAGATATTCTTGAATTAGCAGGAGAAAGGATTTTCGGATTTTTGTTCGTTATCTTATCCTTGCCTTCGGCTTTACCGCTTCCCGCACCAGTCATATCGATTCCTTTCGGAATAGTCATGGTAGCACTGGCAGTACAGTTAATTATAGGTCGTCAAGAACCCTGGTTACCCGCAAAATTTGCCAAACGTCCGATTAAAATTGAAACTGCACGAAAATTTATCAAAAGTGGGATTCCTTGGTTGCGGAAAATTGAAGCAGTAAGTCGTCCCCGTTTACCGTTTGTTTGTACTACTGTACCAGGAAAAGTAATTATTGGGATTGCGATCGCCTTAATGTCGATTTTTATGATGATTCCCATACCCGGAACCAATACTTTACCCGCAATCGGCATTTTTGTAACTGGTTTTGGTTTATTAGAAGATGACGGTGCAATCAGTTTGGGTGGTTTAACTATTTGTTTAATAGCGACAATTTTGGTAACTTCTATTTTTGCAGCCTTAATTTGGGGTGGTACCAGTATTCTCGATCAAATTAAAGGTATTTTAAAAAGATAAGATCATAATGTAGAGACGTTGCAGTGCAACGTCTCCATAATTTTTGATGTATATAGATAATTTAAATTACCAACCTCTTAATACAGGTTCCCGTAAAATTTCACGAGTACCATTAGCAACGGTTAAGTTTTTACCTTTAGTTGATTCTGCCAGAATATAAGTATAATTTCCACTCACCGCTTCAAAGTAACGTCCTCTGGATTCAACTCCATTCACAGTTAAAGGTAAGCGTATAGATTTACCAGTTTTTTTATTTACTCCTACATAATGATATGGTGAATGACTACCGCAAATACTCACCCAAAAATTCTTAGTTTCCGCAGCTACAAATACACTTTCAGTCTTTTTACAAAAGTGACGTACTTCTTGTGCCTGAGCAGATTGTACAGATTGGAAAAAGGGAATTGATAACGAACAAACACCGACTACAGATAAAATTAATCGTTGCCAAGATTGAGAACGAAATTGCATTTTTTATTACTCTCATATAGTTGAATTTTCTATTAACTCCTACAGTGTGGGTGAAGATAATTACTGAAAAGTTGAGATGTTTTATATAGGAATCTTAACAGGGAGTAGGGAATAAGACTACGGAAAAAAAACCGCAGAGACGCAGAGAACACAGAGGAAAGAGTTCAATAGAGATGGGTAATTTTATACCGGGATAGGAGTAATTATCTGTTTGGTTGAAAAGTCGGGTTTTGATCTCAAGTCAGCCCGATATTCTGATGATTGGGATATTCCCTGAGCAGAATTTGTAAATTTACCCCCACTTTTGTAAAGTGAGGGCAATAATTAATTTTCAATCTCTAGGTTAAACGTATCTTTTCAGAATTCCTGGTTCTTGCTGCATTGGTAACACATCTAGAGTATCAATTTGAGAACAGTACTTTAAATCCTCATGGCAATCTAAACCTAATAGCCGTTTACCGTGACTTGCTTGTTTAAACATTTGTAATAAATCATCCTTCCACTGAGAATAAAGCGCGATCGCACCAATTACTTCATCGTTACCCATAACCTCATCTATAGATAACTTAGTTTTTTCCAATAGATGATTGGCGATCGCACCCGCGCAAGCTGTATCCTCAAGGGAATAACTACCTTCCCACCCAGAACCTACTATCCAAACGGTTTTTGGCTGATTTTCTGCTAAATATTCCACCACTGTTGTTAAATTAACAAATGCTCCGGTAATAACTGTTGATGCGGACTGTATTCGTTGTAAAGCACGAGTACCATTAGTAGTACTAATAAACAAACGCTTTCCTTCCACCAGTTCCGGTTTACAATCGAGAGGAGAATTCCCCAAATCAAAACCAGGAACTTTTGCACCACCTCTTTCTCCAGCCCGCAAACGCTTCTCAACGGGAAATTGTTCGCTGACTTCCACAAGTTTATCCAAGTTACTGAAAACTTGAACAGCTTCCCCACCATTCGCTAAAACCGTTGCCATTGTTGTAGTTGCACGCAACACATCAACCGCGATCGCGCATTCTGGCATCTCCGAAGTTGGGGTTTCTTCTGGACTATGATAAATAAATAGCTTCATGAGCTTAATACACCTGCTTTTATATACTGCCGAGATTCTAATACGCTGAGTGTCTCAACAGGAAGAAGGGATGGGAAGATGGGGAGACAAGGGGATGGGGAGATGGGGAGACAAGGGGATGGGGAGACAAGGGGATGGGGAGATGGGGAGACAAGGGGATGGGGAGACAAGGAGATGGGGAGACAAGGGGATGGGGAGATAGTAAGTAATAACTCCGGTGGTACTAACTCATAACTCATAACTCATAACTCAAAACTCATAACTCATAACTCATAACTCAAAACTCATAACTCATAACTCATAACTCAAAACTCATAACTTATAACTCAAAACTCAAAACTCATAACTTATAACTCAAAACTCAAAACTCATAACTTATAACTCAAAACTCAAAACTCAAAACTCTTAAAATCCAAAATCCAAAATCTAAAATCTAAAATCAACATGGCTCCTTTACCAGATTACCGTCCCAAACAACTTTCTCTAGGTCCGTTGGAAGCGGAGATTTTAAATATTGTTTGGCAATTGCAGAAAGTAACAGTAAAAAATGTACACGACCGCATTTTGGCTGACCCTAATCGCGAATTAGCTTATACTTCAGTTACTACCGTATTGCGACGTTTGACTCAAAAAGGTTGGCTCGAATGTAATAAACAAGGAAAAGCATTCTATTGGCAACCATTATTAACAAAGCAACAAGCAGAAGTTATTCAAGCTCACGAACAATTACAGCAATTTCTCAAAGTGGGTAATCCTGATGTAATCGCTGCTTTTGCAGATAGTTTAAATGAAGCTGATTCTGCCAAAATACAAGCAATAGCAAAACGAGTTGAAGCTGCACGACAAGCGAGGGAGAAAGAATAAATAATGCATTTATTGATAATTCTTATAGTTTTAATAGTTGCTTACACCATCAGATGTCGATGGACTCAAAGCGTGGATAAATGGAATGAACGTTGGCAAAAAACACTCTTTTTCTTTCTATTTCCTCCCTTATTAATTTTCATGACAACTTTCGCTTTGTTATTCATGGGACCTCAAGGTACAATGGGCGGGTTGCAAACGGGTTGCTATGGCTATGTAATTGCCTTAGTCAGTCTTGTTTTTTTTACAATTATGTGCATAAAACAAGCGTGGCAAGGATGGTTATCGATCAAATCTGTGCGCGAATGTCCTAAAATTAATGTCGCAGGTAAACAAGTTCGTTTATTAAATACAGAAGCATTATTTGCCGGTCAAATTGGCTTTTTAAACCCAGAATTAGTCCTGAGTTATGGTTTATTGCAAGCTATGAAGGACAATCATTTAGAAACAGTTTTAGCCCACGAACAAGGACATTATTATTATCGCGATACATTCTGGTTTTTCTGGTTGGGTTGGATGCGAGAATGTACCGCTTTGCTGCCCCATACAGATGCTTTGTGGCAAGAATTATTGACTCTACGGGAATTGCGAGCCGATGCTCACGCAGCTTCATATGTAGACCCTTTATTATTAGCAGAATCCTTGTTAATGGTTGTCAGTAGTCCTCATGTAGCTTCAGAAGTTCTTTGTGCTGCATTAGGTTCAGTTGGAGCAAACCGTTTAGAAGAAAGAGTCGAAGCCCTTTTGTCTCAACCACAACCAATTGTGAAACCTGATTTTATATCTTTAAAGTGGCTTGTATGGACTTTTCTTCCTTTAATTAGCGTTGCGTTTCATAATTGAATCAATCAGAAAACTATGGAAAAGTTTGAAATTCATAACTTCTCCATACTTTTCTGCATAGCATTAAATCACTTTTATGAAAAAACACATTCATATATTGCTATTGCTAATCTGGTTAGTTATTGGTTATAGTTTGCGCTTTTCAGGTTTAGCATCTTTGCCTCCTTGGACTGATGAATGTGCCACAATAGTTTTTAGTTTGGGTAATACTTTTAAAACAGTTCCTTTAAATCAAATAATTAGTTCTGATGTCTTATTACAGCCATTAATACCAACACCTGAAGCGGGAATTGGTGATGTTGTCAAACGCTTATTTAATGAAAGTACTCACCCACCTTCCTACTTTATTTTGACCCATTTATGGATGAAACTGTTGGCAAATTCACAAGAAATCGCCTCAGTTTGGGTAGCGCGATCGCTAAGTGCGTTTTTCGGAGTTGTATCGATTCCGGCTATGTTTGGCTTTGGTTATTTAGCTTTTCGTTCTAAGTTGGTTGCTCATATTGCTGCGGGAATTATAGCCGTTTCACCTTTGATGATTTTTCTAGCCAGAGAAGCACGTCATTATACTTTAATCATGTTATTGGTAATTGCTTCTTTATCATGTTTTTTAAAAGCTATTGAAAATCTAAATCGTCAGCAGTCTTTACCTTTGTGGGTGAGTTTCCTTTGGATAATTATAAATATTGTCGGTGTTGCAACTCATTACTTTTTTGCTCTAACTTTATTGGCTGAAGGATTAGTATTATTTGGATATATTTGGCATGAAATACGTAAAACTAAACAAAATAGATTAAACCGAGTGCAGCCTTATTTATGGCGGCTTTTGCTAGTTGCGATCGCCAGCTTTGCCGGATGTTTGATTTGGTTGCCGATAGTACAAAGTTTTTACGGAAGCGAACCGACTGAGTGGGTAGTTAATAATAGTGGCGATAATTTTTTGGCACCATTAGGAAGGCTATTTTTATGGGTGATGAGTATATTTTCTTTATTACCTTCAGCACCCTTAATTTTACCAACTTGGATTATAATTGTTTCTGGTGTAGCGACACTATTTTTTTTAGCATGGATAACACCTTATTTGGTTTACGGGTTAAAAGTTTGTTCTCAATCAAATCACAGTTTATCAATTCAAATTTTAACTCGATATATAATTTCTGTAATTATTTTATTCTTATTTTGTACTTACATTCTCAATATCGATTTAACTTTAGCACCACGCTTTATATTTGTTTTTGCTCCAGCGATAATTTTACTTGTATCGGCTTTATTAACAGTTTGCTGGCAGGGATTGAAAAAAAATACTCAATTAACAGTGATAATTATTTGGTTAATGGCATTAATTGGTGGCGTAACGGCAATGTTTAACTTGGGCTATTTGCAAAATATGCGCCCCGATTTGCTTGCCTCCCTAATTCAAAAAACATCTCAAGTCCCTGTATTAATTACCACGACTCATAAGCATCACGGACAAACTGGAAGAATGATGAGTTTAGCTTGGGAATTCAAGCGTTTTCATGCTAGCGATTCTCAACGCAATTGGCAGTTTTTTCTCGCTGGTAGAGATGCAAACGCAGAAACTTATACCAATGCAGTGCAAGTATTGGAACAAAATATTAATCAAATGCCGCGCCCTTTAGACTTGTGGCTGATTGATTCCCGTTCGTCCGTTAATTTAAAATCAACACAATGTTTTGCCGATCCAAAATATCGCTCGCGTATCGGTGAATATAGTTACAAACTTTATCATTGTGAATAATTTCAATCAAGTTTTATAATACTAAAATATAATACTAAAATAGTTTTTTCCCACACCTAACGGGATAAATCATAAATCAAAAAAATAAATCAAAATACAAATCAAAAATAAATTAAAAAACAAATTATTATGTCTACCCCTTCAATTCAATTTTTTGCAGGTGTTAACGAAAAATTAGGAAACGTCAGCTTGCGTCGCAATCCTAATACTGGTAAACGTATAGTTTTAATGACATTCGATCAGATGCAAGCATTGGAAAAATTTAATAGCTTTACTAAAAAATCCTTAAATACTATGCTTTTAACTGATGAAGAAGGGGAAATTAACGTAACTCCTTCTTCTACTAAATTTATCTTTGCTGGTGACGAAGGAGATGAATTAAAACGGGTAGACTGTCAATTTGAAATTGAACAAGATGATCATTGGGATAGATTTATGCGTTTTATGCATCGTTATGCTGATGCTAATGGTATGGCTTATGAAGATAGTTGAAAGTTAATTTGAGATTTTAG